>JBQCFR010000335.1:0-3671 GCA_051958885.1 Tsuneonella sp. | reverse complement strand
TGGAGCCAGAGGACGGGCTCGGCGGCGCTTGGCTGCCAGCCTTGCGCGCGTTCCCACGACACCGGCCGCCCACCGCCGCGCCCGTCGAGGACGCGGCCGAACAGCAGCGGGGTGTCGCAGACGGCGGCGTCGGTCGGTTCGGGCAGCTCCATCGGTGCGCTCCATGCCCGAACGTGCGGCGCTTGCCTATGCCATGCAGCGTCGTCATTGCCGCTTCATCTGCGCGGGCCTATAGGCGCGGCATGTCTTCAGTACGCCCCTGGCGCGACATCGCGCGCCGCAAGAGCCGGCAGATCATGGTCGGCAACGTCCCGGTCGGCGGCGATGCGCCGATCAGCGTGCAGACGATGACCAACACGCCGACCGAAGACGTCGGGGCGACGATCGACCAGATCCGCCGCTGCGAGGATGCCGGCGTCGACATCATCCGGGTGAGCTGCCCGACCGCGGAATCGACGGCGAACTTCGACCAGATCACCCGCGCCGCGCGGGTCCCGGTGGTCGCGGACATCCACTTCCACTACAAGCGCGCGATCGAAGCGGCCGACAAGGGCGCCGCGTGCCTGCGGATCAACCCCGGCAACCTCGGCTCGAGCGAGCGAGTCGCCGAAGTCGTCCGCGCCGCCAAGACCAACGGCTGCGCGATCCGCATCGGGGTCAACGCCGGCAGCCTCGAACGCGACCTGCTCGAGAAGTACGGCGAGCCCTGCCCCGAGGCGCTGGTCGAGAGCGCGCTCGATCACATCAAGCTGCTGCAGGACCACGATTTCCACGAGTACAAGGTGGCGGTGAAGGCCAGCGACGTGTTCCTCGCGGTTGCCGCCTACATGCAGCTTGCGGAAGCGGTCGATTGCCCGCTGCACCTCGGGATCACCGAGGCCGGCGGGCTGATCGGCGGCACGGTGAAGAGCGCAATCGGGATCGGCAACCTGTTGTGGGCGGGCATCGGCGATACCATCCGGGTCAGCCTCTCCGCCGAGCCCGAGCAGGAGGTGCGCGTCGGATTCGAGATCCTGAAGGCGCTCGGCCTGCGCACGCGCGGCGTGCGGATCGTCTCGTGTCCCTCGTGCTCGCGCCAAGGCTTCGACGTGATCCGCGTAGTCGAAGCACTCGAAAAGCGGCTCGAACACATCAAGACCCCGCTCTCGCTCTCGGTGCTCGGGTGCGTGGTCAATGGGCCCGGCGAAGCGCGCGAGACCGACATCGGAATCACTGGCGGCGGCGCGGGCAAGCACATGGTCTATCTGTCGGGTGTGACCGACCACCACGTGCAGTCGGACGGCATGCTAGATCATATCGTGGGCCTCGTCGAAGCCAAGGCCTCCGAGATCGAGGCGGAGGTGAGCGATGCGGGCGACGCCGACGAGGTCGCAGAGGCGGCGGAATAGGCTCGCCGGGAGCGCGCCGCTTTGCGGCGAGTCCGGGTGTGAGCCCGGCGGAGCGACGTTCACATCCGCGTTAACCGCAGTAGCATAAACCGACGACATGAAGCGGCGCGACATCCTTAGGGGCAGCCTGGCAGCCGGCGCGGCGTTCGCGGTGAGGCCGCTGGGCGCGCAAGTGCCCGCGGCGCCGATCGCGCTGAACCCGCGCGACCGCAAGCTGTTCGCGATCGCGCACGAGCAACTCGCGCGGCGCGGGCAGAACCTGTGGGCACGCGACATCGTGGGGGTGGCCGACTTCGGCCTGCGCTCGTCCGACCCGCGCCTCCACATGGTGAACTTCGAGACGGGCCTCATCAACAGCTACCGCGTCGCCCATGGCATGGGCTCCGACCCCGAGCACGACGGCTGGCTCAACTGGTTCTCGAACATGCCCGATTCGCTGTGCACCAGCGAAGGCGCGTACATGACCTTCGGCTGGTACACCGGCAAGTACGGCACCTGGATCCGGCTCGAGGGGCTCGACGCGACAAACTCAACCGCGCTCGACCGCGCGATCGTGATGCACCGCGCGGCGTACTGTGAGCCCGAGCACCTCGCGCGATGGGGCAAGCTCGGCCGCTCGAACGGCTGCTTCGCGATGAGCGAGGCCGACTTCAAGACCGCGCTCCTGCGGCTTGCGGGCGGGCGACTGCTCTATGCCGCGAAGCTGGGCATCGGGCCTGGCGGCGAGACCGTCAGCGAGCCGCCGGAAGATCTGAAGCCACTCGTCCCCGAAGGCGCGCGCCAGCCGCCTCTGGTGCCGGGGGCGTTTTAGGCACCCCGGTTCCCACTTACCCCGCTTATTCCCATCCACCCCCCGGCGCTCACCCTGAGCTTGTCGAAGGGTGCTGCGCGACGGAAACCCTTGCGAGGCGTCCTTCGACAGGCTCAAGACGAGCGGAGTTGTGCAGTAACCAGGTGCAGCGACCTCACGTAGTCTGCAGGTCGTCCTGGATTTCGATGATCTGTTCGCTCGACTTGCGCGCGCGGTTGGCCTCGCGCGGTTGATCGAAGCTGGCGAGCACCGGCGCGTCGCGGCCGTAGATGTCGCTGAAGGTGCGCAAGGTGCCGTTGATGTCGCGGCCCATCGTGAAATAGGTGATGTAGACCGGCATCGTCTTCTCGATCGGCACGCGGGTGTACTTGCCCGAGGTGCTGATCGCGACGGCCTCGTCCGCCGCCGCCTTGCGCGCCTCGGGAGTGCGCGCGTCCTGCCCGAGGATTGCGAGCGTGATCGCCAACTCCTGCGCGCGCTCGGTGCGCACGCAGCCGTGGCTCAGTGCGCGGTTGTCCTGGCTGAACAGGGCGTGGTTGGGCGTATCGTGCAAGAAGATCGCGTGCGGATTGGGCATGTCGAGCTTCATCAAGCCAAGCGAGTTGTTCGCGCCGGGCTGCTGGACGACGGTGATCATCCCGCTGTCGGGATCCTTGAACCCCTTGTAACCGGCGGCCTTGGCCCAGCCCGGATTGCCGAGGACTTTCGCGCCGAGCCCTTCGCCCTTCACGATCGACTGCGGCACGGTCCAGGTGGGGTTGAAGATCACCCCTTCGACGGTCTCGGCGAGTTGCGGCGTCGCGGTGCGGCCCGGCTTGCCGACGATCGTGCGGTAGGTGCTGATGATCTTGTCGTTCACCGTCAGCCGCAGCTGGAATTCGGGCACGTTGGTGATGAGGTATTGGTTGCCGAGATCCTTCGCCAGCCACCGCCAGCGGTCCATGTTGGCGCGGATCAGCTTGCGCTTCGCGGTGTCGGTCTTGGGGGTCTTCGCCAGTTCGTCGCGCAGCGCGGCGTAGTCCGGGTGAACGGGATCGAGCACCTTGAGCGCGTCGGCGATGTCATGGCTGGCGAGCGCACCCGCCATTACGTCGCCGGTGCGATAGAGATCGGGATCGGGATCGACGACGAACCACTGCTTGCGGTCCTCCATCGGGGTGCGCCCGTCGCGGAGGTCCTCGACGAGCCAGGCGAAGCTGCGGCTCGCAGCCTGGTCGAGAGCATCGCCCTCGCCGGCGGCGATCGCCGCCTTGATGTCGGCAGGCTTGTAGTCGGCCGGGTCGAGCCCTTCGCGTCCGATGCCCTCGATCGCCGCGACAAGCTTGCGCGCGTCTCCGAGCGTCCAGTGCTGCACGTCAGGGGTTACCGGCTGAACGACCGCGTTAGTCGGCTGCGCCGCGGCGGCGCTCGCTTGCGGGCTGCTCTTCGGCGCGGTGACGCTGTCTTCGACCTGCGTGACCTTCTCGCTCGCG
>JBQCFR010000334.1:0-8033 GCA_051958885.1 Tsuneonella sp. | reverse complement strand
CGTCGAGTCCGCCAATCAGCTGGCGATTTCGCTGCGTTCGGGCGCGCTGCCGGTCGACCTCAAGGTGATCGAGGAACGCACCGTCGGGCCTGACCTCGGCGCGGATTCGATTCGCAGCGGCCTCATCGCGATGACCATCGGCACCGGGCTGATCCTGCTGTTCATGATCGTCACCTACGGCCGCTTCGGCGTGTACGCGGACTGCGCGCTGGTGCTCAACGTGCTGATGATCCTGGGCATCATGGCGATCCTCAATTCCACGCTGACGCTGCCCGGTATCGCGGGCTTCGTGCGGACAATCGGCGCCGCGGTGGACGCCAACGTGCTGATCAACGAGCGCATCCGCGAAGAGCGGCATCGCGGCCGCCGGGTGATCCAGGCAGTCGAGAGCGGTTACAAGGAAGCGAGCCGCGCGATCTACGACGCGAACATCACCAACGTGATCGCCGCCGCCCTGCTGTTCTTCTTCGGCCAGGGGCCGGTCAAGGGTTTCGCGGTCGTCCTCGTCATCGGTGTGATCACCTCGGTGTTCACCGCCGTCACCATCACCCGTATGTGGGTCGCCGGCTGGCTGCGCAAGGCGCGTCCGGCGGACCTCAACATCTGACAGGAGCGAGACCCATGCGACTGCTCAAGCTCGTTCCCGATCACACCAACATCCACTTCCTGAAATGGCGGGTGCCGTTCTACGTGGCCAGCCTGCTGCTGATCGCGGCGAGTTGGACGCTGGTGCTGACCCAGGGTCTCAACCTCGGCGTGGACTTCGTTGGCGGGCAGATGATCCGCGTCACCTTCGTCGGCCAGCCCGACGCGCCGGTCGCCGACATGCGCGGCCGGATCGAGGCGGTCGGCTACGGCGAGCCGATCATCCAGCGCTTCGGCGCGCCGAACGAGGCGTCGATCCGCATGAAGCTGCCCGAAGGTTCGGACAAGCAGCCGGACCTCGCGAACACGATGTCCGAGCGTATCACCGCGGCGCTGAAGAAGGCCTATCCCACCATTCGGGTGGACGGGGTGGACTCCGTCTCCGGCAAGGTCTCGGACGAGCTGTTCAAGACCGGCCTGTTCTCGCTGCTCGCGGCAATGGTGGCGATCTCGATCTACATCTGGATCCGGTTCGAATGGCAGTTCGGGGTGGGCGCGCTGTTCGCGCTGTTCCACGACGTGTCGCTGACGCTGGGCTTCTTCGCGCTGACGCAACTCGAGTTCGATCTCAACATCGTGGCCGCGATCCTGACGATCATCGGCTATTCGCTTAATGATACCATCGTGGTCTACGACCGCATCCGCGAGAACCTGAAGAAATACCGCAAGATGCCGCTGCCCGAGCTGCTCGACCTGTCGGTCAACGAGACGCTGGCGCGCACGGTGATGACGTCGCTGACGCTGCTGATCGCGCTCGTCTCGCTGCTCGCCTTCGGACCCGCCAGCCTGTTCGGGATGACCGCGGCGATCACCCTGGGCATCTTCGTGGGCACCTACAGCTCGATCTACATGGCGGCGCCGATCCTGATCTGGCTGGGGGTCAAGTCCGACAGCTTCGTGCGGACCGAGAGCGTGACCGACCGCCAGGAGAAGATCGCCCGCGGCGAGGCCTGACAGGCGAGTTCACCGCGCCAGCAGGCGCTCGTAGTAGCCTGCCAGCGCGGCCGCGTTCGCCGTCCAGCTGAAGCGGTCCGCGCTCCCGGTCACCTCTGTGCGCGGAGGCGGATCGGCGAGGATGGCGGCGATCCCGGCGGCGACCGCTGCGGCGCTGCGCTCGACGATCAGCCCGGCCGCGGGGCTTGTCACCACCTCGCGCGCGCCGCCGGCGTCGGTGATCACCAGCGGAGTCCCGCAGGCGAGCGCCTCGATCCACGCGTTGGCGAGCCCCTCGCTGCTCGAGGGCAGCGCCATCACGTCCGCTGCCGACAGGATCACCGGCAGCAGGTCGTGATCGACGTTGCCGAGAAAGTGGACGCGCTCGGCCATGCCGCATTCCTGCGCGAGGCGGCGGAGCATTGCCTCATCCTCTCCGCGGCCAACCAGCAGCAGCTGCGCGTCTGGCCGACCGCGCAGTGCCTCGATGACGAACGCCTGCCCTTTGCGCGGGATGAGTGCGCCGACCGTGGCGATAAGCGGCGCGCGCGGGGGCAGGGCGATGCCCAGCGCCTCGCCGAGCTGGCGCCGCAGGTCGATCGCATCGAGCGGACGGAACCGGTCGCGGTCCAGCCCGGTGTAGTGAACGGCGATCTTCTCACGCGGCAATCCGATCGCCGCCATGTCGTGCGCCAGCGCCTCACAGACCGCGAGCAGCCCGGCCGCTTGCCGGCCCGCGCTCAGCATCGCGCGCCGCGCCCACGCCTTCGCGCCCCAATAGTGAATGTCCGCCCCGCGCGCCTTGATCGACAGCGGCAGACCAAGCTCGGCGGCACTGCGCGCCGCAGCCGGGCCATCGGGGAAGAAGAATTGCGCATCGAGCAGATCGAAGGTGTGCTCGGCATGCAGCTTTCGGGCAAGCGGCAGCACCGCGCGGGCAATCGCACCTGCGTTGCGCCGCGCGCCGATGCCCGGAATCAGGGAGAACTGCGGCCGGTGCACGTCGACCCGGTTCTCCATTCCCCCGACTGCGGCGGCGCGACGCGCGCGGTATGATCCAAGCGCCAGCGGCGGCACGCCGATGGGATTGATCAGCGTCACGTTCCAGTCACCGCGCGCTGCCAGTGCCTCGAGCGAGCGCGCGACGAACACGCCGAAGCGCGGCTGCGCGGCATTCGGGTAAAGCGTGGAGAGCGAGAGCACGCGCCTCACAGACGGCGCACCAGCATCTCCGCGACCGCGATCCACGCCGGGTCCTCGATCACCTGCTGCTTCTGCCCGACGCCGGCCGGGAGCACGCCGACGAGCTTGCCCTTTTGGTCGATCAGCCGCCCGAAGGCGAAGCGGCCGCCCTTGCGCGGCACCAGCACGTCGCGGTTGATCGCGCGGCCCGCGTCCTCGGGCGCGAGCTGGCGGAGCCACAATTGATCGCCCGGCAGGTAAGCGCCCGTTGCAGCCTCGACGGCGAGCACCGCGAACGCGCCTTCGTGCGCCAGCTCGGTGGGGGCGATCGCCTCGCGCGGCTTCGCGAGCGCCTCCGCGCCGCCCTCGGTAAGCGCGGCAATCACCTGCGGCCGCTGCTCGCCCTTATCGCTGCGCACGAGGCTTTGTGGATCGACGCCGAGCGCGTCGGCGATGCGGTCCATCCACTTGATCGAGAGGTTGCGCATACCCGTCTCGAGGCGCCCGATCGTCTGCGCGGTCGTGGGCGGAGCGCAGGCTTCGGCGAGATCGGCGAGGGTCATTCCCTTCTGCTTGCGAATGTCGCGAATGCGGTTGATCACCAATAAACTCCCGAACCTATCTGGGTTATTCTTTCCTACATGCGTGCGAGCTTGGCAAGGCGCGATTCGTCCGGACTGACATGGAGAATCGCATGCACCGCCGCCTCGTCGAACGCGAACTCACCAGCGAGGGTCCGCGCGTGGGCGGCCCGGCGAAGGGCAAGCGGCGCTCGGTCACGGTCAACCTCGCAGAGTCGCCGCTCGGCTGGCTCCACGCGCACGGTCACTTGAGCGAGCGGCTGTTCGATGCGGGAGAACGCCTGCGCGCGGACTACGAGCGGGCACAGCTCGGGGCCAGGGTCACGATGCGGTGGGATCCGGTGCGGGTGAAATCGACCGGCGAGGCCGGGCTGTCGCCGAACGAGCGGCAGATTTCCGCCAAAGCGCGGTTCGACGGCGCGCTTGCCGCCGCCGGCAGCGGCCTGGCCGACATCCTCTGGCGCGTGGTTTGCGCCTGCGAGAGCCTGCCCGATGCCGAGCGGGCGCTGGAGTGGCCCGCGCGCAGCGGCAAGCTGGTGCTGCGCCTGGCTCTCGAACGGATCGCCGACTTCTACCGCGTCGGCTGAGAGCAGGCCGGAGCGAGCAGCTACTCGCCCGGGGCCGCTTCGGTAGAGCGGGCCGTATCGCGCACCGCCAGAACAATCCGCGCCAAGACGAGCCCGATGATGGTGGCGATCACGTCGGCGACGACATCGCGCCAGTCCGCGTCGCGGCCGAACCCCATGTCCCATTGCAGCACTTCGATCGCGATCCCGAATACCGAGAGCAGCACGAGCGGGACGACAAAATTGCGCTCTGGCCAGAGCAGCTTGGCGCCGCCGGCGAGGACGACAAACGCGGCCATGTGATTGAGCTTGTCCCAGCGGAATATCTCGACCGCGTCGCCGGCCGGCAGCAGCGCCAGCACCAGCACGGCGAGCACCAGCACGCCATAGAGGCCGCGCAGCACGGTCCGCAGCGTCCCCGCGCTCACGCTTCGACCAGCTCCGCGAGCGACAGCCACCGTTCTTCGGCCGCATCCTTCTCGGCGCGGGCGTTCTCCACGCCCTTCGATATGGTGGCGAACTTCTGCGGGTCCGCCGAATAGAGCGCGGGGTCCGAAAGGATATCCTCGCCGCGTGCGATGGCTTGCTCGAGCTCCTCGATCCGCGCCGGCAGCAACTCGTAGTCGCGCTGATCCTTGTAGGAGAGCTTCTTTTTCCCGGTCCCGCTTGTGGGCGGGGGCAGGGGACTGCGCGATTCGCTCGCGCGCTTCGCAGGCCCTGCCCCACCCGGAGCCGGGGGAGGGGCAGCGCGCCGCGTGCGCTTGGCCTCCCAGTCGGCGTAGCCGCCGGCCACCACGTCGACCTTCCCGCTGCCGTCGAGCCCGAGGGTCAGCGTGACCGTGCGATCGAGGAAGTCGCGGTCGTGGCTGACGATCAGCACGGTGCCTTCGTAATCGGCGATCACTTCCTGCAGCAGGTCGAGCGTTTCGAGATCGAGATCGTTGGTCGGCTCGTCGAGCACCAGCAGGTTGGACTTGCGCGCGAATTCGCGCGCCAGCAGCAGCCGGCTGCGCTCACCGCCCGAAAGCGTACCCACCCGCGTATCGACGATCCCCGGATCGAACAGGAACTCCTTGAGATAGCCCTGCACGTGCTTGCGCCCGTCGCCCACGTCGATCCAGTCGCCGCCTTCGGCGAGCACCTGGCGCACCGTCTTTTCGGGTGAGAGCAGGCTGCGCTGCTGGTCGATCATCACCCCGGTCAGCGTCCTGGCGATGGTGACGCTGCCCTCGTCGGGGGTGAGCTCGCCGGTAAGCAGCTTGAGCAGCGTGGTCTTGCCCGCGCCGTTGGCACCGACCACACCGATGCGATCGCCGCGCTGAATCCGCAGCGAGAAGTCGCGGATGATCGCGCGCTCGCCATAGCGCTTCCACACATGCTCGGCGACGATTACCGACTTCGACTTGAAGTCCTCCTCGGTCGCCAGCTTGAGCTTGGCCGCGCCCTGGGGATCGATCATCGCCGCGCGTGCGCTGCGCATCTGCCACAGCTTCTCGAGCCGCCCCTGGTTGCGCTTGCGCCGCGCGGTCACGCCCCGCTCGAGCCAGTGCGCCTCGATCTTCAGCCGCGCATCGAGCCGCTCGGCGGCGCGGGCTTCCTCGGCATAGACCTGCTCTTCCCAGGCCTCATAGCCGCCGAAGCCCACGTCCTTGCGCCGCAGCGCGCCGCGGTCGAGCCACAAGGTGGTGCTTGTAAGCCGCTTGAGGAACGTGCGGTCGTGACTGATGACGAGGAAGGCGCCCTTGTAGCGGGTCAGCCAGTCTTCCAGCCAGTCGATCGCGGCGAGATCGAGGTGGTTGGTCGGCTCGTCCATCAGCAGCAGGTCGGGATCCTGCGCCAGCGCGCGGGCGATCGCCGCGCGCCGCTTCTCACCGCCGCTCGCGCCGGCGCAGGGCGTCGTCCTGTCGATCCCAAGTTGCCCCGCAACTGATTCGACTTCGTGCGCGGCGGGCGGATGATCGCCCGCCAGCGCGAAGTCCATCAACGTCGCGAAGCCGGTGAAGTCGGGCTCCTGCTCGAGCAGCACGATACGCGTGCCGGGCTTGACCTTGCGCGTGCCCCGGTCGGCCTCGATCCGGTCGTCGATCAGCTTGAACAGCGTGGTCTTGCCGGCGCCGTTGCGGCCGATCAGCGCGATGCGGTCGCGCGGCCCGATGTGCAGGTCGAGCCCCTCGAATAGCCAGCGGCCGCCTTGCTGCAGGCTCAGGTTTTCCCAGCTGAGGATCGGAGGCTGCGCCATGGCGCGTGCGCCCTAGCGGGGCCAAGGGTCAGGAACAACCTGCATGTGGGCCGGTTCACCCCGCGGTCATCGCGGTGCAACAAATGTTGGCTTCGAAGGAGATACAGATGATCCGCTACACCGCCCCCCTGCTCGCCGCCGCAGCGCTCGCCGCGCCAGCCACCGCTGCCGAAGTGCAGATCCAGGCGCAGGGTCCCGTCGTCGAGCTGTCGGTCAGCGAGAGCGTGAAGGCCAAGCCCGACATCGCCACCGTCAGCGCGGGCGTGACCACCCAGGCGGCCACCGCGGTCGAGGCGATGCGGCTCAACGCCGCGAAGATGGACGCGGTGATCAAGCGCATTAAGGCGCTCGGCATCGCGGCCGACGATATCCAGACGGCGGGCATCAGCCTTGGCGCGCAGTACGATTACGTCCAGGCGCAGCAGCGGCAGGTGTTCCGCGGCTACCAGGCCTCGAACCGCGTCAGCGTGATCCTGCGTAACGTGGCCGAGACCGGGCAGACGCTCGACGCGCTCGTCGCCGCCGGGGTTACCGACATCAACGGACCCGACTTCTCGCTCGACGACGACACCGCCGCCCGCGCGCAGGCGCGCAAGGCGGCATGGGCGACTGCGCAGGCACAAGCCGCAGACTACGCGCGGATGGCCGGCTATTCGGGCGTGCGGCTGCTCGAGGTGAGCGAGGCCATCGTGCCCGGGCGCCCGATGCCTTATGCGGAACGCGACGCGATCATGGTCACCGCGCAGGCCAAGGCGCCCACGCCGATCGAGCCGGGCCTTGTCGGCACGCAGGTCAACCTCACGGTCAAGTACGAGATGACGCGCTAACCTGAACGCGGCCGAGGTCGGACATTCACAAGGTGGTCAATGCCCCGCGGCTAGGTACGAAGCGTCATGAAAAAACTCGTAGCCTCCTGCATCGCCGCCGCGCTCGTCTTCACCGGAGGCGCGCCGGCGTTCGCGCAGCGCAACGACCAGGGGGCGGCGCGCAAGGAGATGCGCGCGGGCAACGTGCTGTCCCTGCGCGAGATCGAGGCGCGCATTCTTCCGGGCATGCGCGGCTACGAGTACTTGGGGCCCGCCTACGACGCGACCGCGATGGCCGAGCGCCTCAAGTTCATTCGCGAGGGCCGGGTGGTGTTCGTCGATGTCGATGCGCGCACCGGACGCGTGCTCGCCCGTAGCGGCTGACCCGCTTGGGAAACCGCCGTTCATGTTGACGCGTTAGTGACGAAAGCCCACATCGCGGGCGCGCCATTACAGGGGAGCGGCCACATATGCGCATCCTGATCGTCGAGGACGAACCGACCCTCGGCAAACAGCTCAAGTCGACGCTCGAGCAGAACGGCTACGCGGTGGACCTCTCCACCGACGGGGAGGACGGGCATTTTCTCGGTGCGACCGAGGACTACGACGCCGCGATCCTCGACCTGGGCCTGCCCGAGATCGACGGGCTGACCGTGCTCGGCATGTGGCGCAAGGAAGGCCGCAAGTTCCCGGTCCTCGTGCTCACCGCGCGCGATTCCTGGTCCGACAAGGTCGCCGGGCTCGATGCGGGGGCGGACGACTATCTGGCAAAGCCGTTCCAGACCGAGGAGCTGATCGCCCGCCTGCGCGCGCTGATCCGCCGCGCCTCGGGCAACACCTCTAGCGAGCTCACCGCGGGGCAAGTGCGGCTCGACACCCGCTCAGGCCGCGTCACCCTGCAGGGCGAGCCGGTCAAGCTCACCGCGCAGGAATACAAGCTCTTGAGCTACCTGATGCACCACAAGGGCAAGGTGGTCAGCCGCACCGAATTGATCGAGCACATCTACGACCAGGATTTCGACCGCGATTCGAACACGATCGAGGTCTTCGTCACCCGCATCCGCAAGAAGCTGGGCGCGGA
>JBQCFR010000333.1:0-10587 GCA_051958885.1 Tsuneonella sp. | reverse complement strand
CCTCTCCCAACCCTCTCCCGCAAGGGGAGAGGGCTGTTGTTTAGTGCTTCTGCCGTCACGTTCTGTTCGTTCGCCGCGCGTGCGCTAGGCTGGCGGCCCCACGAATTTTGGGCGGCGACGCCGGCCGAGCTCGCCGCCTGTCTCGCCGACCCGAGCGCCCCGCCCGCCGCGATGGACCGCGCGCAACTCAACCGCCTGCTGGAGGCAGACCGTGATGGATGACGTCGATCAACTGCTCGTCGAGGTGCGCGCGAGCACGACCGGGTTCGCCAGCGATGTCGCGCAAATGCGCAGCGCGTTCGATTCGACCGTGGTCGACGGGTTTTCGCGCGCCGGGGACGTGCTCGAACGCGGACTGCTGTCGGCGGTGCGCAAGGGGAGCCTCAGCTTCGACGATCTCAAGCGCACCGCGCTCTCCGTCGTCGACCAGATCGCCGCGCATGCGCTGCAGTCCGGCGTGGCCGAGCTGTTCGGAGGCGGCGGCGGTGGAGCCTCGTCCGGCGGATTGGGCGGGCTGCTCGGCGGCCTGCTCGGATCGGTCTTCGGCCTGCCGGGGCGCGCGACCGGCGGACCGGTGAGCCCCGGGCGCGGCTACCTCGCCGGCGAGCGCGGGCCCGAGCTGTTCGTGCCGACCAGCGCGGGACGTGTCGAAGCGTCCGCCGCGCCGCCGCAGCGCGAAGTGCGCGTGGCGATCAGCCTCGCCCAGCCGCGCGGCGCGAGCGCGCCCGTCGCGCTCCAGCGATCGAGCCGCCAGGTGGCGAGCGCGGTGCGGCGGGCGCTGAAGCAGTTCTGAGCGAACGATCCTCCCCGGCACGGGGAGGTGGCGGACGCCGAAGACGGCTGACGGAGGGGACTCGCCGCCACCGCAGCGCACGCAGGAGAGTCCCCTCCACCATGCTGCGCATGGTCCCCCTCCCCGGGCCGGGGAGGAATAGGAGATAGCTATGGCATTCTACCTCGCCGCCCAGCGCCGGGGGCAGGACAGCGACTGGATCCAGCGGTTCGACCCACGGTTCTGGACGGTCAATTTCCCGCGCCCGATGATGGCCTCGGTGGTCACCACCGCGCCCGATGCTCTGCGCGTCGAGTGCGAGTTCCACCATGCAGGCGAACTGGCGGGGCTGATCTGGGACAGCGTGGACACGCTCGACCATCCTCTCCTCGCGTACACCACCGACCGCGACTATTCGCGCACCACGCTAAGCTTCCGCTGGCGCTCGGCCGGGGTGATCGCGCTCGATGCGGTCAACGGGCCGACGCTGACGATCGAGGGGCGCGACGCGGCGGGCAACGCGCGCAGCTGGTTCGTGCGGCTGTGGAACTACGCGAGCGGCACGCCAGAGGACGCGCAGGTCACGCTGCCCTTCTCGGCGCTGCAGAGCGGTTTCACCCTGCCGGGCGAGGCCGTGCATCCCGCGGACATCGACCGGATGTTCATCAGTGTGGTGCCGCCGGGCTACGTGCCGGGGAGCGCCGATCCGCTGCCGGCGCGCGCGAACGGGTGGATCGAACTCACCGGCATCGCCTGCCAGGGCGACCGTCCGCTGGTCGAGATCGGCGACGTGCTGCTGCCGCCGCACGGCATCCGCATCGCCACCGCCTACGACGACTGCCTCAACCAGACGCCGGCGCGGCTGCTGCGGACGATCCGCGGGCTCGGCTACCGCCAGCGCTTCATCCACTACGTCGGCATGAGCCACTTCTTCCGGCTTGGCGCGGGCGGGCTGGCGGAGGAGCCCGGCGCGCTGTGCACGCCCGCGGAGGCGTGGCACGCGAACCTCTTCGCGCAGTGCCGCGGCTTCGCGCTATATCCGATCGTCTCGCTCAGCTACGAACTGCTGGCGGCGCATTGCCCGGACGAGTGGCAGCAACGCACGTGGGACGGCGAGCCGGCGCGCACCGGCTGGGTGCCGCCTTCGGCCCTGCTGTCGCCGGCCAGTGAGGGGGCGATGGCGTGGCTGCGCGCGGTCGCGGTGCGCTTCGTCGAGCTGGTCGAGGCGGCCGGGCTGCCGGTGCTGTTCCAGGTCGGCGAGCCGTGGTGGTGGGTCACGCCCGACGGGCGGCCGTGTCTCTACGACGATGCCGCAAAGGCTGCCCTGGGCGCGGGGTTCGGGCGGGGATCCGCCGGTGATCGACGACATGCGCTCCGCGCTCGACCCGAGCCGGACCGCGTTGCTCGATGCGGCCGGGGCGCTGCTCGCGCAATCGACCGCGGCGCTGGTGCAGGCAGCGCGCGATGCCGCCAGCACCTGGGTCGAGGCGATCGTGCTGGTGTTCACCCCCACCGTGCTCGACCCGAACATGCCCGAGCTGCGGCGCGCGAACCTGCCCCGGGCGTGGGCATGGCCGGCGTTCAACCGCATCCAGATCGAGGATTACGACTGGCTGACCGCGGGCGCCGACGGCTTGCGCCGTGCCGCCTACGCCGAGATCGCCCGGCGGTTCGGCTACCAGCCTTCGAGCCACGATTACCTGTCGGGCTTCGTGCTCAAGGCGGAGGATGCCGAGGCGTTCTGGCCGCGCATCGACGCCGCGCTCGACGAGGCGGCCACCCGCGGGGTGACCCAGCGCTTCGTGTGGGCAATCCCGCAAGTCTCGCGCGACGGCTACGTTCGCCTCGCGCCGTCCGAGGAGGATCAGGTGCAAGCTTTCGACGACGTGCTCTACCCGCTCGCGCTGGGGCGCGATACCGGGGTCAGCCCCGAGTTCTCGACCTCGGTTGCGGTAACCGCGTCCGGGTTCGAGCGGCGCAATGCACTGTGGTCAGACGCGCGGCTGCGGTTCGACGTCGGGCCGGGCATCCGCGGCGTGGAGGAGCTCGGCACGCTGATCCGCTTCTTCCGCGCGCGGCGCGGGGCGGCGCGTGGGTTCCGCCTGGGCGACCCGTTCGACTTCAGCTCGAACGGGATGACCGGCACGCCGACGCCCGCCGACCAGCTCATCGGCATCGGCGACGGGCTCAAGGCGACGTTCCGCCTGATCAAGAGCTACGGCGACGGCGACGAGCCGCAAGTGCGCCAGATCACCCGGCCGCGCGCCGAGACGGTGCGGGTGAGCGTGGGCGGGGCGGAAGTCTCCGGCTGGACGCTGGCCGATGGCGGCGCCGTCATGTTCGCCGCGGCCCCGCCCGTCGGCTCCGAAGTACGCGCAGGGTTCCTGTTCGACGTGCCGGTGCGCTTCGCCGAGGACCGGCTCGACGTAACCGGCGCGGCATTCGCCGCCGGCGAAGCGCCCTCGGTGCCGCTGATCGAAGTGCGCGAGGCGGTATGAGCAGGGTGTTTTTTGCGCGCGAGCTGGAGGGCGTCGCGACCTTCTGGCGCATCCACTGCAAGGACGGGGTGACGCTCGGCTTCACCAGCCACGACCGCGACTTGTGGTTCGGCGGCGTGCTCCACCGCGCCGCGCCCGGCCTGCTGCCCTCCGCCATCCGCCGCAGCGCCGGCCTGACCGGCGACAGCGCCGAGATGCAAGGCGCGCTGGCGCACGATTCGATCCGCTCGGCGGACCTTGCCGCGGGGCGCTTCGACGGGGCGCGGGTGGAAGTCGGCGCGGTCGACTGGGAGACCCGCGAGCACGCGGTGCTCTACAACGGGCAGGTCGGCAGCGTGAGGGAGGAGGCGCAGGGCTTCACCGCCGAGCTGCTGTCCGCCAAGGCGGCGCTGGCGAGCGACCCGGTGCCGCGCACCAGCCCGACTTGCCGCGCGCGCTTCTGCGACCCCGGCTGCACGCTGTCCGCCGCGCGCTTCACGCACGACGCGGCGGCGGCGGGGATCGACCTCGATGCCAATCGCGTGGCTTTCGCCGGGCTCGACCACGCGCTGTTCGCCGGCGGCGAGCTGCGCTGGCTCGACGGACCCCACGCGGGGTTGGCGATGACCGTGGTCTCCGCGAGCGCCGCGGGACTCGTGCTCGATGCTGTGCTCGATCCCGCGATCGAACCGGGCACTGCCGCGCGCCTGCGCGAAGGCTGCGACCACACGCTTGCGACCTGCGCCGCGCGGTTCGGCAACGCGGTGAACTTCCAGGGCGAGCCGTTCCTGCCGGGCAACGACCTGCTCGCGCAGTACCCGTCTCCGCAATGACCGGCGCCGATCTCGCGCGCGCCGCCGAGACGCTGATCGGCGCGCCGTTCAAGTTGCACGGGCGCGACCCGGCATTGGGGCTCGACTGCGTCGGCGTGGTCGCCGCGGCGTTCGCCCGCGCCGGGATCGCGGCCGAGGCCCCGAGGCTCTACGCGCTGCGCAACGCGCGGATCGACGACGCGCTCGGCTTCGCGGCGCGCGCGGGGCTGGCCGAATGCGCGGCTCCGACCGAGCCTGGCGACGTGCTGATGGTGCGGCCCGGCCCGGCGCAGCACCACTTGCTCGTCGCCGCGCGCGGCGCCCGCTTCATTCATGCCCACGCGGGCCTCCGGCGGGTGGTCGCGACCCCCGCGCCGCTCGCGTGGCCCACCCTGCGCCGCTGGCGCTTCGAAGGACTGACCTGATGGCAACGCTTCTCCTCACCGCGGTCGGCACGCTCGTCGGCGGGCCGCTGGGCGGCGCGGTCGGCGCGCTGGCGGGCCGCTCGATCGATGGCGCCATCGCCGGCAGCGGCACGCGCGAAGGACCGCGGCTCAAGGAGCTCAGCGTCACCACCTCGAGCTACGGCGCGCGGATTGCGCAGCATTTCGGGCGTATGCGCGCCGCCGGCACGATCATCTGGGCGACCGACCTCGCCGAGCACAAGGACACCGCCGGGGGCGGCAAGGGCAAGCCCAAGACGGTCAGTTACTCGTATTCGATCTCCTTCGCGGTCGCGCTCGCCAGCCGGCCGATCAAGGGGGTCGGACGCATCTGGGCGGACGGCAACCTGCTGCGCGGCGCGGCGGGTGACCTCAAGGTCGGCGGAACCTTGCGGGTCTACACCGGGCATGGAGACCAGGATCCCGACCCGCTGATCGCCTCTGCGCAAGGCGCCTGCCCGGCCTTCCGCCACCGGGCCTATGTGGTGTTCGAGGATCTCGCGCTCGCCGATTACGGCAACCGCATCCCCGCGCTCACGTTCGAGATCGTCGCCGACGACGGCACGATCGCCCTCGCCGAGCTGATCGCGCAGCCCGGCATCGAGGCCGAGAGCGGCATGGCGTTCGATCGGCTGGCGGGGTTCTCGAACGAAGGCGGCTCCGTGCTCGACACGCTCGACACGCTGGCCAGCGTCTATCCGCTCGCCTGCGACGCAGGGGGCGCTGTCCTGTCGATCGAAGCGGCGGACACGGTGGACCGCGAGCCGGTCATGCTGCCCGAAGCGGCTTCGGCGTGGGAAGACGGCGACTTCGGCGCAGCCGATGGTCAAAACCGCCAGCGCGCGCCGGAGGACGACACGCGGCCCGACGCCCTGCGCTATTATGACGTCGGGCGCGACTTCCAGCCCGGCGTCCAGCATGCCGGCGGCCGCGCTCGGCCGGGCCGAACCCGCACGATCGAGTTCCCCGGCGCGCTCGCCGCGGACGATGCGCGCGCGCTCGCTTCCGCCGCGGCCCAGCGCGCGGCCTGGCGGCGCGAGACGCTCGCCTGGCGCCTTGCGGAGCTCGATCCGGCGGTGGCGCCCGGCAGGCTGGTGCGCGCGCCCGGCACGGCGGGCACTTGGCGCGTGGCGGGCTGGGAGTGGCGCGAGCGCGGGGTCGAGCTCGAGCTCGTCCGCCAGCCACCCGTCGCAGCGGCGGTCCCGCTCGGCGACAGCGGCCAGCCGTGGACGCCCCCCGATCTTGCCCCTGCGGCGACGATACTACGCGCATTCGAGCTTCCCTGGGACGGCTACGGATCGAGCGAATGGCCAGGTCTGTTCGCCGCGCTGTCGGCCGACGGACCCAGCTGGAGCGGCGCGGCGCTCTACGTCGATCGCGGCGGCGAGCTGATCCCGCTCGGTAGCAACGGCCGCGCGCGCAGCACGCTGGGTGCGCTCGCCGCGCCGCTGCCGGCATCCGGCGCATTGCTGTTCGAGCCCGCGGCGATGCTGGAACTCGACCTTGCGGCGAGCGACATGACATTGGCCTCGGCGGGCATCGCGGCGATCGCCGGCGGTGCGAACCGGCTGCTGGTGGGCGGCGAGGTGCTCCAGTTCGCGCAGGCGGAGCAGCTGTCCGATCGGCGCTGGCGCGTGTCCGGCCTGCTGCGCGGGCGCGGCGGAACCGAAGCCCAGGCGCAAGCGGGCCATCCGGCCGGCGCATCGGCGGTCCTGATCGACGACACGCTGGTCGCGCTCGACCCGGCGCTGGTCCCTGCATCCGGCACCACCACGCTGGCCGCGATCGGCAAGGCCGAAGACGAGCCGGTGACCGCGACCCTCACCGCGAGCGGGATCGGCCGCAAGCCGCTGTGCCCGGTCCATCCCCGCGTGCGCCGCCCCGCCTCGGGCGAACTGGCCCTGTCATGGACTCGCCGCGCGCGCGGGGCGTGGGATTGGCCGAACGAAGTCGATGCGCCGCTGGTCGAGCAGAGCGAGGCGTACGTCGTCGGCTGCGGGCCGGTCGATGCGCCGGTGGCGCAGTACAGTGTCTCGGCGCCGTCGCTGCTCCTCCGCCCGGCGGACCATGCGCTGCTCGCGAGCGACCAGCCGGGCGCCGCCGTCTGGGTTCGCCAGGTAGGCAACTACGGTCAGTCCGATCCCCTGCTACTGACCGTCCTTTGAACCCGGAGTAATACCGATGACCGATCCCATTGCCTTCACTTCGACATCGCCGCGGCATGAACTGCCGTTCCTGTTCGCCGGCCAGGCGCAGAAGGAGTTCTTCGTCAACGAAGCGCATGCGCGGCTCGACGCGCTGCTTCATCCCGCCGTGCTCGGCGAGCTGGCCGAGCCGCCCGCTTCGGCGGGGGTGGGCGATTGCTGGCTGGTCGGCGCCGGTGCCGCAGGCGAGTGGTCGGGCTTCGGCGGCGCGATCGCGTGCTGGCAAGGGAGCGAATGGATCCTGCTGCGGCCGACGCGCGGCATGCGCGCGTACGACGTCTCGAGCGGGCAATTCCTTGTATTCACCGACACCTGGCTGCGCGCCGCCGCGCCCGCAGCGCCGGTTGGCGGCACCACGGTCGATGCCGAAGCGCGTGACGCAATTGCAACACTTCTGGCTGCATTGAAAAGCGTGGGAGTTTTTGCGGCCTGAGCCCGGAACCTTCGCCATACGGCGTCGTTTGGCGGGCACAAGGAGGGCTTTCTCCGTCCATTTTTCAGTGTCGTTCGCGCCAAGCGATGCGATCCTGCAACACTTTGGAACGATTGCCCGCTTGCCACCCGGATGGGGAAAAGTTAGAAAACCGGCCACTCGGTGGCTCCAGTTCGCTATAAAAGGGGAAAATTATAATGCGGAAACTCGTGATAGGAATGGCGCTGGCCTCTACGGCCATGGCATCGCCGGCCCTTGCTCGCGACCACTCGTGGTACGTCGAACTCGATGGCGGTCCGATGATCGTTGAAGATCAGGACTTCGACATCAACAACGGCGCGGCGACGATGTCGACCGACTACGACTACGGCTACGACTTCGGCGGTATCGTCGGTTACGACTTCGGCTTCCTCCGCCTCGAAGCGGAAGGCAGCTATCGCTCGGCCGATGCCGACACCGTCAGCGTCGACTTCCTCGGCCTGCCCGATGGCAGCGCCAACGGCCTGAGCAACGTCGGCACCTTCAACGCCGGCGGCAAGAGCAACGTGCTGAGCTTCATGCTCAACGCGCTCGCCGACTTCGGTCCGGACGACGGCCTCCAGGGCTTCGTCGGCGCCGGTGCCGGTGTCGCCCGCACCAAGGTCGATGCGACCATCACCAACAACCGCGTCGGCATCGTCGACGATTCGGACAGCGGCTTCGCGTGGCAGGTCCTCGCGGGCGTTCGCGCGCCGCTCACCGACCACTGGGACTTCGGCCTGAAGTATCGTTTCTTCAACGCTCCGAACGTGAACCTGGTGGACACGCTGGGCCGCACGCTCGACGGCAGGTGGCGGTCGCACTCGCTGCTCGGCACGGTGCCGTACAACTTCGGCGGTGCGGTTGCTCCGCCGCCGCCGCCCCCGCCGCCGCCGCCCCCGCCGCCTCCGCCCCCGCCGCCTCCGCCGCCGGTGCAGGCTGCCTGCAACAAGGGCCCGTACATCGTGTTCTTCGAGTGGGACAAGTCGGACATCACGCCGGAAGCTGCGACCATTCTCGACAACGCGGTGTCGGCCTACGCGAACTGCGGTTCGGCCTCGGTCATGCTGGCCGGCTACACCGACCGTTCGGGTACGGTGCAGTACAACCTGGGCCTGTCGGCTCGCCGCAACGCCTCGGTGCGCTCGTACCTCACGGGCCACGGCATCCCCGACGGGGTGATCTCGAGCGAAGCCTTCGGCGAATCGAACCCGCGTGTTCCGACCGCCGACGGTGTGCGCGAACTGCAGAACCGCCGCGTGGAAATCACCTACGGTCCGGGCTCGGGCATGTAAGCTCGGCTTCAGCCGACAACGATTGGGGGGCCGGAGCAATCCGGCCCCTTTTTCGTTGGAGTGAAAGGAACAGAGGGGACCCACTTCGTGATACGCATTTTCACAGCGGCTGCAGGCTTCGCGGCTGCGGCTGCGCTGACCGGTTGCAGCACGGTTGCCGATATGGCCTCCGAGCGGCTCGGATCAGCGACGCTCTCGCTCGCAAGCGGCGTGCCGGCGGGGACGGCGCAGCTCTGGGCGCACGGTAATCAGGTGTCGCTCTCGCTCGTGCTCACCGGCATCGAAGCTGGTGCGCACGGCGTTCACCTACACATGGTGGGCGAGTGCCGGCAGCCCGATTTCAGCTCGGCGGGCGGCCATCTCAACCCCCTCGCCAGGCATCATGGCACGATGGCGGCCGGTGGCAGCCACTTCGGCGATCTGCCGAACATCGCCATCGGCGCGAGCGGGACGGGATCGATGACCGCCGATCTCCCGGCTACTCGCGCACAGGTACTGCAGTGGATCTTCGACGCGGACGGAACCGCCGTGGTGGTCCACGCCGCCGCCGACGATTACCAGACCGATCCCTCCGGCAATTCCGGCGCGCGGGTCGCCTGCGGCGTCATCAAGCCGGCGTAGCGACGTCCTCGCCGGCAGCCCGCGCGCGCTCGATGATAGTGCGGGCTGCTGCCGGGACCAGGCGGATAGCAACCACCAGGCAGGCGAATCCAATCGGCACGGACCACATGGTCGAGCGCACGCCGAGCGAAATGTCGCCGCCGTGCGTCGCCGAGACCCACCCTGCCATGAACGGCCCGACGGCCAGGCCGACGAGCGTGGTCGCGAGAAAGAACGTCTCAGTCTCAACGCCGCGCATGCGCGGAAGCACAAGCGCCTGGCTGGTCGCCGCCGCCGCGCCCAGCGCTGTGGCCGAGAGGAACTGCCCGACAGCCGCGCAAATGTAGAACACCACTTTCTGATCCGTCGTGTACGTCGCCCAGAGAATCGGCAGCGGCACGAGGAGCCCGAACAGGACGACGAACAGCCGGCCCGCCGGATGGCGCGCGAACAGCCAGTCGGCCACCCGCCCGCCGACGATGACCCCGAGGAACCCCGCGACCGCCGCCGCGCCGCCGAGAATCATGCCGATCTCGGTCGCGGGTATCGCGAACTTCACCTCTCCGTAGGGAGCGGCGAAGAACCCGCTGGCGTAAGACACGAACGAGACGATGCCGTACCCGAGGATGGTGGTCAGGAATGCTGCCGAGCCCCACGTCAGGCGGAAGGTCGGCCGGTCGCGGGATCGCAGCGCGCTCGCCCAGCTGAACACCGCGTAGTAGCCGATCGCCAGGAACAGCCACTGGTCGGATACCGCCGCGATGAATGACCCCGGGCCCGCGTAGACCCAGCGGGTCAGCAGCACCGCGGCCAGTGCGAAGAAGGCGCCGCCCGCCAGGTTGATGAGCAACGCGAGCGGTCCGCGCCGCACCGCTCCGATGAGCGTGAGCGGGGGGATGATCTGCACCAGTTCCTCGGTGAACCCGCGGAATGGGTGCGGGTCCTCGGGCGTTGGCAACCCGTCGATCGCCCCGCGCACCGGCTCGCGCAGCGTGAGCACCCAGGCGGCGAGGAACAGGCCCGGCAGCCCCACGGCGAGGAACGCCGCCTGCCAGCCGACCAGGCCCAGCGGCCCCCCGCCGGGATAGGCGGCGTTCCAGTGATCCTTGATGAACCCGCCGATGACGAGCGATATGCCGCCTCCGAAGTAGAGGCCGCTCGAATAGATCGCCAGCGCGGTCGCCCGCAGGCGCGCGGGAAACCAGTCCGAGATCAGCGAATAGGCCGACGGGCTGGCGGTCGCCTCCCCCACCCCCACGCCCACGCGCGCGAAGGTCAGCATGCCGCCGCTGCGGGCAAATCCCGAGAATGCGGTCATCACCGACCACAGCGCGAGCCCCACGCTCATCAGCCGCACGCGGCGCCAGCTGTCTGCCAACTTCCCCAGCGGAATGCCGAACAGCGCGTAGAAGATCGCGAACGCAGTGCCGTAGAGGAAGCCGAGATAGGCATCGTCGACGTGCAGGTCCGCCTTGATGTCGTTCGCCAGGATCGAGAGGATCTGCCGGTCGATAAAGTTGAGCACGTAAATCA
>JBQCFR010000332.1:0-3049 GCA_051958885.1 Tsuneonella sp. | reverse complement strand
GAGCTTCAACCTCAGCCGCGATAGCCGCCCGAGCCCCGCCGACTACGCCGCGCTCGTCAGCCAGTGCCTCGCGGTCACCAACCTCACCTCGTGCTCGCGCTTCGCCGAGCCTGAGCAGTCCGAGGTCTGGGAGATCGGCCTCAAGGGCAACTGGGGCATCGCTTCGGCCAACCTCACGCTGTTCAAGCAGTCGATCAAGAACTTCCAGACCAACACCTTCACCGGGGTCGGCTTCATCTTCGCCAACGCGGACAAGCAGACGACTTACGGCGTCGAGTTCGACGGCATGGTTCACCCGACGCGCGAGCTGACGTTGAACCTGGCGATGACCTATCTCGATCCGAAGTACGACAGCTTCGTCAACTCGCCGTTCGGCGATCTGTCGGGCACCAAGCTCGATTCGATCCCGGGAATTTCGGCGGTGTTCGGCGCCCAGTGGGATCACGAGCTCGGCAGCGGCGATCACCTGATCGTGCGCGGCGACTACTCGTACCAGTCGTCGGTCCAGCCGGAGCCGGGCCTGCTCGCCTTCGTCGACGTGGTGAACGGCCAGCGCGACTACACCCGTGCCTTCGCCGCCGCGCGGCAGTTCCACCACGAGGTGAACGACGTCAACGCGTCGATCACCTACGCCTTCGACATGGGGCTGGAAGTGAGCGTGTGGGGCCGCAACCTGCTGAACGATCGCTACATCACCGACATCTTCGATTCGGTGGCGCAGGACGAGTCGATCTCCGGCTACACCAACCAGCCGCGCACTTATGGCGTCTCGGCGCGGTTCAAATTCTGAGCCGCTGACCGAGCGGGCGTTTGACTGCAAGCAAGGAAGGGCTCCGTTCGCGGAGCCCTTTTTTGTTGCGCGCCGCCGGCGGCTATGATTCTCTGCCCGCACGAAACGACAGAGGGGGAGTTTTCGTCATGGAATGGATGATCTTGCCGTTCAGGCGCTACGCCGAGTTCGCCGGCCGTTCGCGCCGGATGGAATACTGGATGTTCACGCTGCTCAACGTGATTGTCGTGACCGTGCTGATGTTCGTCGTGCTCGGCACGGGCGGCCTTGCCAGCATCACGCAGGACGAAGCGGCCGGGAATATGACCGGCGCGTTCGGCGCACTGTTCGGCGGCATGGGCCTGCTGATCCTGATCTACGGTCTCGCGGTTCTTATCCCGAGCATCGCGGTGACGGTGCGCCGCTTGCACGACCGCGACATGTCCGGCTGGTGGTATCTGGGCGCGATCGTCGGCGGAATGATCCCGTTCGTCGGCATCCTCATCTCGCTCGGGTTTCTCGTGCTGATGGCGCTCCCGGGCACGCCCGGTCCGAACCGCTACGGTCCCGATCCCAAGGGGCAGGTGGGCGCCGAGACCTTCGCCTAGTGGTGGGAAAACAGGGCGGAGTCGTGACGGCTCCGCCCTGTCTTTCTCACAACGCCCTGAGCGCCTGCGCCGGCTTGGCGCGCAGCAGCGGCAGCGCGCCGGCGAGCGCGAAGGCGAGCACCAGCGCCAAGCCGGCGCCGAGCACCCCGAGCACCGCGCCCCAGCAAGGCAGCCATTCAAAATCGAACAGTTGGGTGACCACCAGCCACGCGGTCAGGCTGCCGAGCGCCAGCGCGACCACCGTCAGCACCGCCGCGAGCGCGCCGTACTCTGCCAGCGCGAGCACCAGCACCTGCCGCCGGCTCGCGCCGAGCACGCGCAGGATCACCGTGTCGTACGTCCGCTGGGCACGCGCGGCGGCGATCGCGCCTAGCAGCACCGCGATCCCCGCGAGCACCGCGACGGACGCGGCGGCGAGCGTCGCCAGCCCCACCTGCCGCAGCAAATCGCGCGCCTGCGCCAATACCGGGCCGGTCTCGATCACCGAGCTCGACGGGAACGCCCCCACGAGGTCGCGCAGCAGCGGCCCCTTCGCTCCAGCATTCGGCAGTTCGATCGTCGCGGCCATGTTGTGGGGCGCATCGCGCAGCGTGTTGGGACTGAACACCAGCACGTAGTTGAAACCCATCGACTGCCAGTCGATCCGCCGCAGCGAGGCGACGCGCGCAGTTCGCTCGGTCCCGAGCACGCCGATCGTCAGGTAGTCGCCGACCTTGAGCCCGATCGCCTCGGCAAGGTCCTCGTCGACCGACACCAGCGGCTCGCCGGTATAGTCCGCGCCCCACCAGCGCCCTGCGGTCAGCGTATTGCCGGGCGGGACGGCATCGGCATAGGTCAACCCGCGTTCGCCGCGCAGCGCCCATGCGCCGTCGGGAATATTGTCGCCGAGCGAGGCGACGCGCGTCATGCGGTCCTTGGGCCCGTAGGCGAGGATCGCGCCCCGCATCGCCGGCACCGCGCGCAGGCGGCTGCCCGGCGCGTCGCGCTCGACGATCGCTGCGAAGCGGCTTACCCCGTCCTGCGGAAGATCGAGCACGAAGTAGTCGGGCGCCTCGGCCGGCACCCGGCGGGCGATGGTGCCGTCGATGCTCGTCTGCACCGCCGCCAGCAGCACGAATGCGGCAAGCCCGAAGCCGAGCGCGGTCACCAGCGTGCCCGTCGCCGCGCCGGGGCGGTGCAGGTTGCCGAGCGCGGCGCGCAGCAGCGGATCGCGCGGGCGGGGCAACCGCGCGGCGCCCTGGCGGATCAGCCATCCGAGCGCCGCCAGCAGCGCCAGCACCGCAGCCGCGCCGCCGAGGAAGCCCGCCGTGAGCAGCGGCTGCTTCGCCGAAACGAGCGCCAGCGCGACAATGAACGCGAGCCCGCCGCCGACCCATAGCAGCGCATCACGGCGGCCGGCCGGCGGGACCACGGTCGCCCGCATCAGCGCCATCGCCGGCACGTGGCGCGCGCGCAGCAGCGGCGGCGCGGCGAACACCAGCGCGGTGGCGAGCGCGTAGGCAAGCGCGCGCAGCAGCGCGACCGGTGCGAACACGAAGCCGCTCGCGACCGGCAGCAGCCCGGCCAGGGCGCGCGCGAGCAGCGGCGTCACCGCGACTCCCGCGGCGATCCCGGCGAGGCTGCCGACGAGCGCCGCCGCGCCGATCTGCAGCGCATAGACGCGCGCGATGTC
>JBQCFR010000331.1:0-2510 GCA_051958885.1 Tsuneonella sp. | reverse complement strand
TCCCCCAAAGGGGGAGGTTCGGAGCAGAGAGGCGCCCGGCCTTGATTCCCACTGGGACCGCCGCTTCGCCCGCGGCGCGGTCGAGCCGGACTTCACGCTCGACCTCCACGGCCACACGCTCGATTCCGCGCATGCGCGGCTCGACGCCGGGCTGACCCAGGCCAAGGCGCTCGGCGCGCGCGTCGTGCTGCTGATCGCCGGCAAGCCGCGCCCGGCTGCCGCCGCCGATCGCGGCTCGTCGCGCGGGGCGATCCGCGCCAAGCTGCTCGACTGGCTCGCCGCCGGCCCGCACGGATCGGACATCGCCGCGGTGCGCAAGGCCCACCGCCGCCACGGCGGCGAAGGCGCGCTCTACCTGGTGCTCAAGCGCCCGCGAGGCTGAAGCTCGCCGTCCCCAAGGGAACCTGCCGCCACCTCGGTCCGTATGTCAGGCGAAGGAGAGAGACCATGTGGATTGGCCTGGCGATCATTCTGGCGATTGTGTGGGTGCTCGGCTGGGTCGTGTTCCACGTCGCCGGCGGACTGATCCACCTGCTGCTGTTCGCCGCGGTGGTCGCCCTCATCATCCACTTCGTGCGCCGGCGCACCTGACACTTCCTGCCGCAACGAACAGGGGGCGCAGCCGTAGCCGCGCCCCCTCTTGTCGTCGCCCTGAGCCTCAGTGGTACTTGGCGCAGGTCAGATCGAAGCGATCCGCGTTCATGACCTTGGTCCAGGCCTTCACGAAGTCGGCCTTCAGCCTCTCCTCGCCGCCGGCCTCGGCATAGACTTCGCCCACTGCACGCAGCTCGGCGTTCGAGCCGAAGATCAGGTCCGCGCGGGTCGCGCGCCACTTCTCGCTGCCGCTCGCGCGGTCGGTGGCGACGAATTCCTCGCCATCGGACCCTTCGGCCTCGGCCCACACGTTGGTCATGTCGTAGAGGTTGACGAAGAAGTCGTTGGTGAGCTGCCCGGCGCGCTTGGTGAAGTGGCCGTGGCCGCGCTCGCCGTGGTTGGCGCCGAGCACGCGCAGGCCGCCGATCAGCACCACCATCTCGGGCACCGACAGGCCGAGCAGCGATGCGCGGTCGAGCATCATCTCCTCGGTCTTCACCGCCAGCTTCTTCTTGCCGACGTAGTTGCGGAACGCGTCCGCCTCGGGCTCGAGCGGGGCGAAGCTCGCGGCGTCGGTCTGCTCCTGCGCCGCATCGCCGCGACCGCCGGTGAACGGCACGTTCGTCGCCCCCGCTTTCTCGAGCGCCACCACGCCGCCGAGCACGATCGCATCGGCCATGCTGAGGTTGCCGCGCAGCCCCTCGAGCGTGTCGAGCACCTTGGTCAGCATCTGGGGCTCGTTGACCTCCCAATCCTTCTGCGGGGAGAGGCGGATGCGCGCCCCGTTGGCGCCGCCGCGGTAGTCGGACTTGCGGTAGGTCGAGGCCGAGGCCCACGCCGTCTTGACGAGCTGGCTGACGGTCAGCCCGCTGTCGGCGATCTTCTGCTTCACCGCCTGCACGTCCGCGTCGGACGGCTTGCTGCCCGCGGGGATCGGGTCCTGCCAGATCAGGTCCTCGGCCGGCACCTCCGGCCCGAGGTAACGGGCCTTGGGGCCCATGTCGCGGTGAGTGAGCTTGAACCACGCGCGCGCCCAGGCGTCCTTGAACGCCTCGTGATCGTTGCGGAACTTCTCGCTGATCTTGCGCAGCTCGGGGTCCATCTTGAGCGCCATGTCGGCGGTGGTCATCATCGTCGGGACCTTCTTGGAAGGGTCCCAGGCGGCGGGCGCCATGTCCTCTTCCTTCTGGTTCACCGGCTGCCACTGCTGTGCGCCCGCGGGGCTCTTCACCAGCTCGTAATCGTAGTCGAGCAGCAGGCGGAAGTAGTTCTCGCTCCACGACGTCGGGGTGTTGCACCACGATCCTTCGAGGCCGCTGGTCACCGTATGCTCGCCGTGGCCGCTCTGGTTGTGGCTGACCCAGCCGAACCCTTGCGCCGTCAGGTCCGCGGCCGAGGGCGCGCCGCCGAGCAGCGCGGGATCGCCGTTGCCGTGCGCCTTGCCGAAGGTGTGCCCGCCGGCGGTGAGCGCCACGGTTTCCTCGTGGTCCATCGCCATGCGCTCGAACGTCACCTTGATGTCGCGCGCCGATTGCAGCGGATCGGGATTGCCGCCCGGACCTTCGGGATTGACGTAGATGAGGCCCATCTGGATCGCCGCGAGCGGTCCTTCGAGCTCGTGCATCCCATGCTCGGGGGCGATGCGGGTCTGCACCCCCTGGTTGACCCACTTGTCTTCCGAGCCCCAGTAGATGTCGCGCTCGGGCTCGTAGACATCGGCCCGGCCGCCGCCGAAGCCGAAGGTTGGCCCGCCCATCGATTCGATCGCGACGTTGCCGGCGAGGATGAACAGGTCAGCCCAGGAGATGTGTTTCCCGTACTTCTGCTTGATCGGCCACAGCAGCCGGCGCGCCTTGTCGAGATTGCCGTTGTCCGGCCAGGAATTGAGCGGGGCGAAGCGCTGCTGCCCGCTGTTC
>JBQCFR010000330.1:0-4491 GCA_051958885.1 Tsuneonella sp. | reverse complement strand
AACGTATCGGCGGCATCTGGATCAACGCCGACAGCACCGATTTCCGCTCCGCGCCCAGCTTCTTCGCGGTCGCCGCGTCGCGTCCGGTAAAGGACATCGTCGACCAGAAGACCGCCGCGATCTACGAACTCGGCACCGATTTCATCCAGCTTTCGCCCTCCGGCGGGATCGATCCCGCCGAACAGGCGCGCTTCGCGGCCGGGCTTACCGAGCTGCGGGAACGGCAGGGCCTGTTCCAGCAGAACATGACCGGCGTGCGGATCAGCGAAGGCGTGCTCTATCAGGCGCACATCGCCCTGCCGTCGAATGTCCAGACCGGCACCTACACGGCGGAGACCTTCGCAATCACGCGCGGCCGGGTAATCGCTTCGGCCGTCGCCGAGGTCGAGGTCAAGAAGGTCGGCTTCGAACGCTTTATCGAGGTGTTCTCGCAGTACCAGTCGTTCGCCTACGGCCTTGTGGCGGTGCTGCTGTCGGTCGGGATGGGCTGGCTCGCGGGCCGCCTGTTCGCTTTCGTTTGAGGGGCTTGGTCGCGGCATTGACCCGATCTTAACCGCCGCCGGCTATCCCGCGGGCCGATCAACGGGGAAGCCACGATACCATGAACGACATGGCCCAGCAGACGTTCGACAACGCCCAGCCGGTCCCAGGCGGAGCGGCCGAGCGCGATAACGCGTTGCAGCCCATCGGCGTCGTGCTCGAGATCGCCGGGTCGGGATCGCAGATCGCGCTCGATCTCCAGCGTCTCAATGAATGCATGGAGGATGACGATCCTTCGGTCGCGCTCGCCGGCCAAGTCGGCAGCCAGGTCAAGATCCGCGTCGGCAACGCATGGCTGCTTGCGAGCGTGCGCAACCAGAAGCAGGACCGCCGCTCTGGCGGGGGCGTACTCGCCAACATCGACTTCCTCGGCGAAGGCAACGAGGAGAAGCTGACCGGGCGCATCCACAGCTTCCGCCGCGGCGTCACCCGCTACCCGGTGCCCGGTGCGCTGATTTATCCGGCGACCACGGCCGACCTCAAGCAGATCTACGCCAGCGACGGGCGCACCAATATCCAGATCGGCACCGTCTATCCGACCAAGGACATCCGCGCCGGGCTCTACATCGACGCGATGCTGGGCAAGCACTTCGCGCTGCGCGGCTCGACCGGCACCTGCTAGTCGACCAGTGCCGCGCTGATCCTCCACCGCATCTGCGAGGCGGCGCCCGAGGGGCACATCGTGATGATCGACCCGCACGGCGAGTACTCGGCGGCGTTCAAGAGCACCGGGCAGATCCTCGACGTGTCGAACCTGCAGATGCCCTACTGGCTGATGAACTTCGAGGAGCACTGCGAGGTGCTGCTCACCACCAACGGCAACGAGCGCCAGATCGATGCCGACATCCTCGCCAAGTGCCTGCTGAACGCGAGCAGCAAGAACCGGCTGGCCGAGACCATGGGCAAGATCACCGTGGATTCGCCGATCCCCTATCTGCTCTCGGACATCTCCAACGAGATCCAGAACGAGATGGGCAAGCTCGACAAGTCGACCACCAGCGCGCCCTACATGCGGATCAAGACCAAGCTCGAAGAGGTCAAGAGCGATCCGCGCTACCAGTTCATGTTCTCCGGGATGCTGGTCGGCGATACGATGGCGGACTTCCTGGCCAAGGTCTTCCGCATGCCCTCCGCGGGCAAGCCGATCTCGATCATCGACGTCTCGGGCGTGCCCTCCGACATCACCAGCACGGTGGTCGCGGTGCTCAGCCGGCTGGTGTTCGACTTCGCGATCTGGGGCCGCGAAGAGAAGCAGCGGCCGATCCTGCTCGTCTGCGAAGAGGCGCACCGCTACGTGCCGAGCGAGAAGAACGCCGACGGTTCGAGCGTCGGGCGCATTCTCAGCCGCATCGCCAAGGAAGGGCGCAAGTACGGCATCTCGCTGGGGCTGATCACGCAGCGGCCGTCAGACCTTGCCGAAGGCGTCCTCAGTCAGTGCGGCACGATCATCTCGATGCGGCTCAACAACGACCGCGACCAGGCGTTCGTCAAGGCGGCGATGCCCGAAGGTGCGCGCGGGTTCCTCGATTCGATCCCGGCGCTGCGCAACCGCGAGTGCATCATCTGCGGCGAGGGCGTCGCGATCCCGATCCGGGTCGCGTTCGACAACCTCGAGGAAGCGAAGCGTCCTGCCTCGGAAGACCCGAGCTTCGTCGAGCTATGGCGTCACGCCGGCGGTGAAGAGGAGATGGTTCACCGCGTGGTCCAGCGCTGGCGTTCGCAGGGCACCTGACGCCCGCCAGGATGATCAGGACGGCGCGATCTGTGTGATCAGCGCGACCGCGCCCATCGTCATCACGGCGACGTAAACCGTTCCGATGATGATCTTTTCCAGCGATCGCAAGTGCTCGGCGCGTGTCCCGATCGGGCGTGCAGACCGACGCGGATGAATCCGGTGTGTCATGTGCGAGAACCCCTCTACCCTTATTTTTATAGGGCGAAGAAATAACAGATCGTAATCAAGGTCAACCGCAGCGCCGGTTGTATCCACAACTCTGGGGCGAGCGCCTTTCACTTGGTTAGCCGCCGGTCCGGCCGTTACAATTCGGGCATGAAGCGGCCGGCCGGTTCTCCGTCGGTGCGCGTGCTTTCAGCCGAGCGCTCGGGCGAGATGGCGCTGGCGCGCCTGCGCTAGCCGGACCGGCGGTAGGCCGCCCAGGCGAGCCCCGCGGCGACGACCGAGCTGAACGGAAACGCCAGCCACAGTGCGTCCGGCCCGAGCGAGCCCCGCAGCGCGTAGTAGAACCCTAGGCGCACCGGGAACATCGAAATGCCGAGCACCACCAGCGGGGCGAACACCACGCCGCCCGCGCGCATCGTGCCGAAGAACACGATGGTCATGCCGAACACGATGAAGCTCCAGCTCGCGAGCAGCTGGATGTGGCGCGCCAGCGGCACCGCGGGACTGTCCGGCCCGAGGAACAGCACCAGTGCGGCGCGGTCGAAGGTCAGCAGCAGCGCGGTGAGCACCCCGGTCATCATCAGGTTGGCGGTCACCCCCGCGCGGGTGATCTGATCGAGCCGCTTGGGCAGGCCGGCGCCGATCGCCTGCGCGGCCATCGCGCTCGCCCCCGCGCTGATCGCCATGGCCGGCATCTGGAGGTAGGTCCACAGCTGCAGCGATGCGCCGTAAGCGGCCGCGGCGAGCAGGCCTTCGCGGTTGACCAGACCGATCACCACGATCCCCGCCGACGAGACGAGCAGCATCTGCGCCCCCATCGGGAAGCCCTTGCCGAGAATGTAGCCGAGCTCCGCGCGCCGCGGGATGAGATAGGCGAGCTCCGCCCCGCGCAGCCGCAGCGGCAGGTCGCGCGCGTAGACGTAGATCAGCAGCGTGGCGAGCGAGGCGTAGCCCGCGATCGCGGTGGCGGTGGCCGACCCGGCAATGCCCATCCGCGGGAAGGGGCCGATGCCGGCGATGAACAGCGGGTTGAGCCCCACGTCGAGCACAACCGACAGCCCCATGAACACGAACGGCGTGCGCGCGTCCCCCGCGCCGCGCAGGCCCATCGACAGCATGACGGTGATCATCGATCCGGGAATCGCGACGAAGATGATCCGCAGGTAGGCCAGCGCCAGGTCGTACGATTCGCCCGGCGTCGCCAGCATCGTCAGCAGCGCGGGCGCCATCAGCCAGCCGATCACGGCGACGATGACGGCGAGGCCCACGCACAGGCCCAGCGCGCTGCCGAACGTCCGCCGCGCGGAATAGTCTTGCCGCGCGCCGAAGTACTGCCCCATCTTCACCGTCGCCGCCATGCCGAAGCCGAACACCGCGGCGAAGACGAGGAACATGACGATATTGGCGTTGGCGGTGGCCGCGAGCGCGGCATCGCCGATCAGCCGGCCGACCCAGATCGAGTTGACCGTGCCATTCAGCGATTGAAGCAGGTTGGAGCCGAGCGTGGGCAGCGCGAACACCACCAGCGTGCGCATCACAGGACCCGAGGTGAGGTCGCGCATTCCGCGCCTTGGTTCGGTCTCGCTCATCCCGCTCGCACCGGGCGCTGCCTCCGACCGCGCGGCGCGCGCGTCAGGAGCCTTTGACCAGCCGCTGGGCGATCTTCTGCGCGTCGGTCTTGAGGTGACTGCCATCCTCCGCCTCGCGTTCCAGCGCGGCGCGGATCATCTCGATCTGCCGATCGGTCATATGCTCGATCCCGATGAACTGGCCCCGCGCTCCCTCGATGGCGCGCAGCAGCTCGTCGAGCTTCGCCTGGATCGCCGCGGAATCGCGGTTCTGGGTGTTCTGGATCAGGAACACCATCAGGAAAGTGATGATCGTGGTGCCGGTGTTGACCACCAGCTGCCACGTATCGGAGAACGCGAACATCGGCCCGACCGCCGCCCACACGACGATGATCACGATGGCGAGGATGAAGGTCGCCGCCTTCCCCGAGAAGCGCGAAATCGCTGAAGCGATACGTGTGAAGAAGCGGTCCATCGCCCCAA
>JBQCFR010000329.1:0-9746 GCA_051958885.1 Tsuneonella sp. | reverse complement strand
GTCGCCGAGTGGATCACCCGCAAATCATGGGACGGCCAAGATCGGCTCCCCTCAATCTGCGGCACGCTGGTAACCGCAGAAGATTTCCCGTCGGAGCTTAAGCGCACCCTCATCAGGAAATGGCTGCTCAGCGGGGTCGCGGCGGCGTTGCTGCCCGACGGATTCCATGCTCGCGGGGTCCTGACTCTTCAAGGACCTCAAGGAATAGGCAAAACAAGCTGGTGCCGAAGCCTCATCCCCGACCCACAGCTACGGGAGGTGGCGCTGAAGCTGGATCATCACCTGGACGGCGGAAACAAGGACAGCATTCTTGGAGCCATCACGCATTGGATCGTGGAAATTGGGGAGCTCGACTCCTCGTTTCGGCGTGACAGAGCGCGGCTCAAGGGATTCCTGACCAACGATCACGACACGATTCGTCGCCCTTACGCGCGGAAGGAATCCGAGTACCCCCGACGGACGATCTTCTTAGCGACGGTCAACCAGTCGGACTTCCTTGACGACCATACCGGAAACTCGCGTTGGTGGACGCTCCCGGTGCTCGAAATCGACTTCCACCACGACGTCGACATGCAGCAGGTATTCGCACAACTCGCGTGTGACTTTGAGGCTGGCGAACAGTGGTGGCTGACCCCTGAGGAGGAACGCCAGCTAAGCCTCACCAACGCCAAGCATCGAAGCTTCAGTCTGATCGAGGACCGGCTTTCCGACGTGGTCCACTGGGATGCTCCCAACGATTGGCCGCGCCATCCCTACACAGCGTCGGAGTTGCTCGAGAAGGCGGGGATCGAACATCCGACAAACCCGCAGGCAAAAGAGTGTGCGGCGATCCTCCGGGAGAGCTTCGGCGAACCCAAGCGCATCCAGGGAAAGACCAAGTGGCGTGTGCCGCTGCGGCCTGAGGTGCAAACGGACGGTGATCAAACCGGGGGACCGCGCCGGCCGGACAAGTTCGACTAGCGCGGCGGGGGCAGAAGGTCGCCTTGTGTGCTGCCCCCTCCCTCCACCCGGCTCTCCGCGGGCGATGCGCTTTCCGGACTGAAAGGCTTCAAGTTTGGGGTTTTCGCTAAGGCGAGAGCGCCGATCCGCACCGCCGAGGCCCCCCACCACCAGCCGCACGTCTGACCCTCCCACGGGGCTCAGGCGGCGCGCGCTCCAAACACTGACAACGAAGGGATTTCAAAAATGCCAAGAGTTACACTCGACGCCGCCTTCTGTGCTGCAGCAGAATGCCAATACGGCAAGAAGAAGACGGACTACTGGGACAAGGACGGAAGCGGCTTCGTGCTCGAAGTCCGCGAGTCTGGGGGGAAGACGTACTACCTCCGCTACCTCGAAGTGAACGGCCGGCAGAGGCAGCTAAAAATCGGTCGCTGGCAGGATGTCACGTTCGCGGCCGCCAAGAAGAAAGCGCAGCGGCTACGCTCCGAAGTCGTCCTCGGCGGTGACCCGCTAGGCGACAAGCAGCGCAAGCGACTGGTGCCGACGTTTGCCGAGGTGGCACAGCAGCACATCGACCACGACAGGTCGTGCCTCAAACGGCCGGAGAACACCGAGGCGGTGATGAACACGCACCTGTTGCCAAAATGGGGCCGTATGCGGCTTGACGAAATCAAGCAGCAGGACATTGCCAAGTGGCTCGCGCAGCTCCGCCAAGAGTATGCACCCGCCACGGTCGAAAAGCTGCGGATGATGCTTGGTAGGTCGTTCGAACTGGCGCGCCGCTGGGGCTTGCCGGGAGCGGAAATCAATCCCGTTCGTGGTATCCCGCGCTTCAAGTTCGACAACGCGCGTCAACGGTTCCTGACCGCCAAGGAGGCAGAACGGTTACTGTACGAGGCGGATCGCTCGCGGAACAAGCGGCTGGGCGCCCTCGTGCGGCTCTTGCTGTTGACCGGCGCGCGAAAGACCGAGCTGCTCACCGCGGAGTGGAAGCACGTCGACCTCGAGCGGCGAGCTTGGTTCATACCCGACAGCAAGACCGGGAAGGCTCGCCACGTTCCGCTTTCGAGCGAAGCGGTGCGGGTGATCGAGACGCTTCCCCGTTTGAAGGACTGCAAGTACATGCTGGCGAACCCACGGACGAAAAAACCCTACACGTGCCTGAAACACCCGTTCGACGCGGCGAGGAGGAAGGCGAAGATTTCCGATCTTCGCATTCATGATCTGAGGCATTCCGCGGCTTCGTTCATGATCAACGCTGGGGTGGATTTGTTCGCCGTCGGCCGCATCCTCGGCCACGCCGACCATCAATCAACGATGAGATACAGCCACCTCGCGAATGACACGCTTCTAGCAGCCGTCGAAGCGGGGGCCTCGAAACTAAACGACTTCTGATCTTCACCCGGATGCGGACCCTGACGGGTTCGTGTCCGGGTGATCTTTCAGCTTCGTTATTTTTTTGCTCGGATGAAGACTGGAAGCAATGGAGCACGACCATGGCAGCGACGAACGAAGAGCCCGAGATTGGGGGCCTGAAGCTGAGTGAGTGGGAAAAACGGTGGGAGCATGTACCCGGTGGCTTCGCCGAGCCTCAACCGCAACTGAGGCACGAACTCGGCTTGTTTCGGGCCGTACTTAGCGGGGAGGTTGTTGCAATCGGGCGTGCCACGGAGATCTACAAAGGGTTGAGCAAACGGTTGGCCGACTTTCGCCGAGAGAGCCCCAGCGCGAGAGATGGATACATGGGTCAAATGATTGCTCATCACATCCACGATCTCGATTTGGAGGTGTTGATTGTCGGCAGAGATCGAACGGCCGTGGACACAGCGAGGAAGCTAAGGCCGGCGATGCTTCGCAAGCACAAACCAAGATGGAATATGCGCATACCGCAGGGTCGCAAATGATGGCCGCGGAGGAAGGCGCTAGCGTTTTAATGGGCAGTCAGCTCGAGGCGCTGCTGGTTGGAAACGCTGACCTGGAGAGGATCGAGGCATCACTCGACGTGTTCTGTCCGTTCGAGGCGCTAGGAATGGTCCGCCAGGAAATACGTCACGCTCACTTCCTAAGCTACTGCCTCAATCCCAACCGGCCACATGGTTTCGCGTCTGAGGTTACCCAGGGCTTCATGCGCGCCGCTGCCGCTGCCAAACTCAAGTTCCAGCCGTCAGCAAACGCCGGTTTGACCCCGCTGACCGTGCATTTGATGGACTGGGACGCGGTCGAGATGCGCCGCGAGTGGGAGCGGATCGACGTACTGCTAATCGAGCCGCAGGAAAAGTTGGTCGTCGCAGTCGAGCTAAAGATCGATGCAGGTGAGCATAGCGGCCAATTGCAGCGCTATCGCGAGCGAGTGATGAGCGAGTGGCCGGCGGCAGACGGCTGGAGTCATCTCTTCCTGTTCCTGACTAAGGACGGAATTGATGCCAGCGAGGAGCATGGGTCCGACTGGATACCCTTGGACCTGCAATCAGTAGCGGTTGAGTTCGAGGCTTTGGTAAAGCGGGGTGTCGGTAGCGAGAGTGCGCGCGGTCTCCTTGCGGCCTACATTTCGATGTTGAGGAGACATATTTTGACCGATGACGAGCTGGAAGCGGTGGCAGCGCGGATCTGGGATCAGCATCGCGAAGCGCTTGAGTTCTTGATGGATCGGCAGCCAGACACGGGCGATGTCCTGACCGCGTCCCTCTACAACAGCTTGCATGACATTGCTGATCGCATGTCGCGGTCTAGTGGCCTAACAATCGTACCTGACGATAGCTCTCCCAATCTGCAAAGGTTTGCAGTGACAGAGTGGGATCAACTGGACGATTTCAGGACCGCTCAGAACTGGACCAGCTCGAAGCGCATCATCCTGCTCGAAATTCAGCGCAGCGGCACCAATCGGGAGACGCTGCGGATGCGTTTCGTGCTTGGTCCAACCAGCCCAGAGGTTCGCCAGCGTTACTATCGGCGGCTTGAAGCTGCTGGAGTGCCGACAACGGCACGGCGAGAGATCACAGGGCAGTTCACTCGCCTCGCCTCCATTCAGCTCTCGCGGAGCCTTGTAGGTGATGAGACGACCGCCTTGGAGGGTGTTCTGAGTCGGATTGAGCGCTATGCACGTGAAGAGGTGGTCGCCTATGATCGTGCGCTACGGCAATCCTAGTTTTCGTGGGTTCCGAGGGGGATCTTCTCCGGGCACGCAGTGGCTGAAAGCGACTTGCCTAGGATGGCGACTGTAATTCGCGTTATCGGTGTGTGGGATGTGTTTGGGAAAGCCAATATCTTAAGAGCGGCGAGGTGCCGAAGACTATGAAACAATTGGCTTTTTGTGAGTCGCAATAAGCAATTCGTAATGATGGGGCCACAGGTTCGAGTCCTGTAAGCGGCACCACCTTCCTCCCCAATCACGCCGCGACGACTTCCTGTTCGATTGTGCCGAAGATCTGGTGGCCGTGCGCGTCGCGCATGCCGATGCGGACGGTGTCGCCTGGTTGCATGAAGCGGGTGGTCGGCGCGCCGGCGGCGATCGTTTCGATCATGCGGATTTCGGCGATGCACGAATAGCCCGCGCCGCCTTCGCTGACCGGCTTGCCGGGGCCGCCGTCGGCGCCCTTGTTGCTCACCGTGCCGGAGCCGACGATCGATCCGGCGGAGAGCGAGCGGGTCCTCGCGGCATGCGCGATGAGGTCGGCGAGGCTGAAGGTCGCTTCCTGCGCCGCGTTCGCGCGGCCGAACGGCTGGCCGTTGTAATCGACCTCGAGCGGCAGATCGATGACGCTGCCATGCCACGCGTCGCCGAGTTCGTCGGGCGTCACGGCAACAGGTGAGAATGCGCTCGCGGGCTTCGATTGGTAAAAGCCGAAACCCTTGGCAAGTTCGCCTGGGATCAGCCCGCGCAAGGACACGTCGTTGACCAGCATCAGCAGCTTGATGTGCCCGGCGGCGGCTTCGCGGCTGACGCCCAGCGGCACGTCGTCGACGATGGCGGCGATCTCGCCCTCCATGTCGCAGCCCCACGCCACATCGCCCAGGGGAATCGGATCGCGCGGGGCGAGGAAGCCGTCGCTGCCGCCCTGGTACATCAGCGGGTCGTGGTAGAAGCTCTCGGGCACCTCGGCATTGCGAGCCTTCCGCACCAGCTCGACGTGATTGATATAGGCGCTGCCGTCGGCCCATTGATAGGCGCGCGGCAGCGGGCTCGCCGCCTCGCGTTCGTGGAAGCGTTCGCACGGGACGGTCTGATGCTCGACATCGGTGTAGAGCAGCTCGAGCCTGGGCGCGATCTCAGCCCAGTTATCGAGCGCATACTGCAGCGTGGGCGCGATGTTGTCCGCCGCGCAGCAGCGGGTGAGATCCTTCGAGACGACGACGAGCTTGCCGTCGCGGCCATGCTTGAGCGAGGCGAGTTTCATGTGCGGGGGGTATCCGGCTGGTTGTCGGGATGAGCGCGCTCGAACGCGGGCAGGGCGAGCGAGGCGCTCTCGATCCGCTCCATGCGCGGGAACTCAGCGAAATCGAACGCGAAACGCCGCGCGTTGTACATCTGCGGAATCAGCACGACTTCGAACAGTCCGGGCGCGTTCAGCAGAAAATCGCCCGTGCCGAGCTGTTCGAGCCGCGCTTCGATGCCGCGGAAGGTCTTGTTGAGCCAATGGCGGTACCAGATGTCGATCTGGTCCTGCGAATGGCCAAGCTCCTCCTTCAGGTACTTGAGCACGGGCAAGTTGTTCACCGCGTGCGTTTCGGTCGCCACCGCGTAGGCGAGCTCGCGAACGGTGTAGCGGTCTTCGGTGTCTGCCGGCAGCAGCGGGCGGTCAGGATAGGCTTCGTCGAGCCATTCGAGGATCGCCATCGACTGGGCGCGGTCGCGGCCGCCCGCCTCGAGCATTGGCACGCCGGCGAAGGGATTACGGGCGCGGAACCCGGCGCTCCGCTGCTCGGCCTTGAGCAGGTTGACGGGGGATATCTCGTACTCGAGCGCTTTGAGATTCAGCGCGGCGCGCAGCCGGTAGCTGGTCGAGCTACGGAAATAGGCGTGGAGGATCATACCAGCCTCTCGTCATTGCGAGGAGCGAAGCGACGCGGCAATCCATCCCCCGGCGCCGCAAGTGCACGCGCTCGGCTATTCTGCGTGGCGCGGCAGGAAGATGGATTGCCGCGGGGCCAGACGGCCCCTCGCAATGACGAATTGGGGGGAAGCACCCTGGTCAAAACGCCGCGATCCCGGTGATCGCGCGGCCGAGGATCAGGGCGTGGACGTCGTGCGTGCCCTCGTAGGTGTTGACCGTCTCGAGGTTCACCATGTGGCGGATCACCTGGTATTCGCCGCTGATCCCGTTGCCGCCGTGCATGTCGCGCGCCTTGCGGGCGATGTCCAAGGCTTTGCCGACGTTGTTGCGCTTGACGATCGAGATCATCTCGGGCGCGAAGCGGTGCTCGTCCATCAGGCGGCCGACGCGCAAGCTCGCCTGCAGGCCGAGCGCGATTTCGCTCAACATGTCGGCGAGCTTGAGCTGGTAAAGCTGCTTGGAGGCGAGCGGGCCGAACTGGTCGCGGTCGAGCCCGTACTGGCGCGCGGCGTGGAAGCAGAACTCGGCCGCGCCCATCGCGCCCCAGGAAATGCCGTAGCGCGCGCGGTTGAGGCAGCCGAAGGGGCCCTTGAGCCCCTGCACCTCGGGCAGCAGCGCGTCGGCGGGGAGCTTGACCTCGTCCATGACGATCATGCCGGTGGTGCTGGCGCGCAAGGATAGCTTGTTCTCGATCTTGGGCGCGGAGAGCCCGGCCATGCCTCTTTCGAGCACGAACCCGCGAATGCCGCCGCCGTGCGCCTCGCTCTTGGCCCAGACGACGAACACGTCGGCGAACGGCGCGTTCGAAATCCACGTCTTGCTGCCCGACAGTGAGTAGCCGTCGCCGTCCTTCTTCGCGAAGGTGCGCATCGAGCCCGGGTCCGAGCCGGCGTCGGGCTCGGTGAGGCCGAAGCAGCCGATCAGCTCGCCGCTGGCGAGGCCGGGCAGGTACTTGCGGCGCTGCTCGTCCGATCCGTAGGCGAAGATCGGGTACATCACGAGGCTCGACTGCACGCTCGCCATCGAGCGATAGCCCGAATCCACCCGCTCGATCTCGCGCGCGATCAGGCCGTACGAGACGTAATTCGCGCCCGCGCCGCCGTATTCTTCCGGGATGGTCGCGCCGAGCAGCCCGGCCTGGCCCATGAGCGGAAACAGCTCGGGCGCGTCGATCTCGTTCGCAAAGGCCTCAATCACCCGCGGCTGCAGCTCGGATTGGGCGAACGCGCGCGCGGCGTCGCGGATCATCCGCTCGTCCTCGGTCAGCTGCGAGTCGAGGTCGAACGGGTCTTCCCAGTTGAACGGCGTCATCGGCTCGGCTCTCGCAGGGTTGGCGGCGCGGGGCAAGTGGGGGCCGCGGTGTCACGCTGAAGCCACCCCTTTTCATTAAACACCGCCGGCCCGGTTTTCCGTTTTGTGGCAGTGGGTTACCCGCGATATCCCGTGTCACCCTTGTCACCTTTGGCTTGCCCGGCGGGGAGAGCAGTCGCGGCTGGTCATCGCCCTGGGGATAGCGCGGCGGTGCGATGTAGGACAGGAAACCTCTCCCCTTGAGGGAGAGGGAGGAGCCGCGAAGCGGCGGAGGAAGAATGGTCGGCGGCAGAAGGCCGCCGCTGGCGCGCCGGACCCCTCTCCCAACCGTCTCCCTCAAGGGGAGAGGCTAGAGGCACTCAGCTCGCCCGGTTCGCCACCAGATCCTCCACCACGCCGGGATCGGCGAGCGTGCTGATGTCACCGAGGTTTCCCGTATCGCCCTCGGCAATCTTGCGCAGGATGCGGCGCATGATCTTGCCCGAGCGGGTCTTGGGCAGGGCGGGGGCGAACTGGATCGCATCGGGCGTGGCGATCGGGCCGATTTCCTTGCGCACCCACTGGACCAGTTCGTCGCGCAAGCCTTCGTCGCCGTCGATCCCCGCGACCGGGGTGACGAAGGCGTAGATGCCCTGACCCTTGATGTCGTGCGGCATGCCGACAACCGCGGCTTCGGCGACCTTGGGATGCGCGACGAGCGCGCTCTCGACTTCGGCGGTGCCGAGCCGGTGGCCGCTGACGTTGATGACATCGTCGATCCGGCCGGTGATCCAGTAGTAGCCGTCCTCGTCCCGGCGGCAGCCGTCGCCGGTGAAGTACGTGCCCGGGTACTGGCTGAAGTAGGTGTCGAAGAAGCGCTGGGGATCGCCGTAGACCGTGCGCATTTGGCCCGGCCACGAATCGGTGATGACCAGCGCACCGCTGCCGGCGCCTTCGATTGGCTGGCCGCTCTCGGGTTCGACCAGCGCCGGCTGGACGCCGAACATCGGCAAGCTGGCGCTGCCGGGCTTCATGGCGGTCGCGCCCGGCAAGGGCGTGATCATCGCGCCGCCGGTCTCGGTCTGCCACCAGGTGTCGACGATCGGGCAGCGTTCCTCGCCGACCACGCGCCAGTACCATTCCCACGCCTCGGGGTTGATCGGCTCGCCGACCGAGCCGAGCAGGTTCAGCGACTTGCGGCTGGTTCGTGCCACCCAATCGTCGCCTTCGCGCATCAGCGCGCGCAGCGCGGTCGGGGCGGCGTAGAAGATGTTGACGCCGTACTTGTCGATCACCTGCCAGAAGCGCGAGAAATCGGGATGGTTCGGCACGCCTTCGAACATCACCTGCGTCGCGCCGTTGATCAGCGGGCCGTAGACGACGTAGCTGTGGCCGGTGACCCAGCCGATGTCCGCCGCGCACCAATAGACCGGCGCGGTGCGCGCGTCGGTCCGCTGGTAATCGAACACGTACTGGTGAGTCATCGCCACCCACACCGCGTAGCCCGCGGTCGTGTGGAGCACGCCCTTGGGCTTGCCGGTGCTGCCGCTGGTGTAGAGGATGAACAACGGGTCCTCGGCGTCCATCTCTTCGGCCGGGCACGCCTCGTCCTGCCCGGCGCAGGCGTCCGCCCACCACACGTCGCGCCCTTCCTTCATCGGCACATCGGCGCCGGTGCGCGGGAGGACGATCACGGTGTCGACCGGGACTTTCTCGCACGCCGCGTCGACGTTGGCCTTGAGCGGCACCTTCTTGCCCCCGCGCAGGCCTTCGTCGGCGGTGATGACGATGCGTGAGCCGCAGTCCTCGATCCGCCCGGCGACCGCGTCGGGGCTGAAGCCGGCGAAGACCACCGAGTGGATCGCGCCGATACGCGCGCAGGCGAGCATCGCGACGGCCGCTTCGGGCACCATCGGCAGGTAGATCGGGACTCGGTCGCCTTTCCTGACGCCCTTGGCCTTGAGCGCGTTGGCGAAGCGGCCGACCGCGCGGTAGAGCTCGCGGTAGGTGAGCTGGCGGGCGCCCTCGCTCGGATCGTCGGGCTCCCAGTAGATCGCCACCGTCTCGCCGAGCTCGACCTGGTGGCGGTCGAGGCAGTTGGCGGCGATGTTGAGCTTGCCGCCCATGAACCAGCGGATGTGGAAGTCTTCGGCGGCGAAGCTGGTGTCCTTGACCGTGTCGAACGGGGCGAGCCACTCGAGCCGCTTGGCCTCCTCGCGCCAGAACCCGTCGGGATCGGCGATCGAGCGGCGGTACATTTCCTCGTACCCGGCCTTGTCGATCAGCGCCTTGTCGGCCCATTCCTGCGGGACCGGGTGGACGGCTTCGCTCATGTACATGCTCCTCTTCGGGAGCATCCCTAGGTCGCCGGGCGGGGCAGGGCAACGGGTCCGCGGCGGTGGATCAATCCTGGCCGAGCGCCTCGCGCACCATCTCGATCATCTGGTTCGGCGGGCACGGCTT
>JBQCFR010000328.1:0-9471 GCA_051958885.1 Tsuneonella sp. | reverse complement strand
CAGCCGACATGCTGGGCGATGCCTACCTCTACCTCATCAAAATGTTCGCCGAGGGTGCGGGCAAGAAGGGCGGTGAGTTCTACACGCCTCGCCAAATCGTCCGCCTGATGGTCGAGATCATCGAGCCGCGCCCCGGCATGTCAGTCTACGATCCCACCTGCGGCTCTGGCGGTATGTTGCTGGAGGCTGTGCAGTATCTGAAGGACCGGGGCGAGGATGCGCGCACCCTGTCGCTCTATGGGCAGGAAAAGAACTTCGCCACGTGGGGCATCGCCGAGATCAACCTGTTCCTGCACAACGTGGACGACGCCTTCATCGCCAAGGGCGACACGATCCTGTCCCCCAAACGGTATGACCCGAAGGCCCGCGAGTTCGTGGAGGGTATCGGGGCCTATGATCGGGTGCTGGCTAACCCGCCCTTCAGCGAGAAGGTGTGGGGCTACGAGGTCTGGCAGAACGGCGATCCGTTCGGGCGCGATACCTATGGCTGCCCGCCCAAAGGCTATGGCGACCTTGCCTTCGTCCAGCACATGCTCGCCAGCCTAAAGGATGACGGGATGCTGGCGGTGGTGGTGCCGCACGGCGTCCTGTTCCGTAGCGGGGCCGAGGGGCGGATCAGGGAGGCCATGCTGGCCGCAGACGTGATCGAGGCGGTCGTGGGCGTTGCTCCCAATCTCTTCTACGGAGCGAGCATCCCTGCCGCCCTGCTGGTGTGCCGCAAGGCAAAGCCTGCCGAGCGGCGCGGCACAGTGCTGATCGTCAATGGCGATGCCACCTTCCAGCCGGGCAAGGCACAGAACTTCCTCACCGACGAGCACGTCCGCGCGCTGGCCGAAACGGTCCATGCCTTTGCCGATGTCGAGAAGTTGGCCCGCGTCGTTCCGGTCGAGGAGATCGCCGCCAACGGCCACAACCTCAACATCAGCCGTTATGTGCAGACAGGCGCTGATGCCGAGGCGGTCGATGTCGCGGCGGAAGTCGCCAAGCTGCAAGACCTGATCGCCCAGCGCAATGAGGCGGAAACCCTGATGTTCGGCCATCTCAAGAGGCTCGGCTATGCCGAGTGAGGCGCTAGAAGGCTGGCGCGAAAGTGCTCTCGGCGACCTGTGTCAAATCGCCATCGGAGGCACTCCGCCACGACACAGGCCGGAGTATTGGGCCACGAACCATGGTGGTCACCCTTGGGTTGCCATCTCCGACATGCGAAACGCTGTAATAATCCGAACCAAGGAGCGGATTACTGACGCGGGCGTGGCAAACTCCAACGTCAAGCCGGTGGCTGCCGGAACGGTGCTAATGAGCTTCAAGCTCACGATTGGACGTGTGGCGGTTGCCGGAACAGACCTTTTTACCAACGAGGCGATTGCAGCCTTTCAGCCGGGTGCCAAACTCGATAACTCCTTCCTGCCATATTGGCTTGAGCACATCGTCGCGAACGCAGACACCGACCAAGCTATAAAGGGCGCAACCCTCAACAAGAAGAAGCTGGCTGCACTATCCGGCGTTCTCGCACCCATCGGCGAGCAGCGGCGGATCGCCGAGGTGCTGCGATCGGTGGATGAGGCGATTGCGGCGGCGGATGCTGCGCAAGAGGTGGCAAAGCAGGTTTCCCTACACGTCCGAGCCGAACTGATGGAACGCGCTCGCCAACGCTTCGACGAGATCGTCGTGGCCAACGCGATTGCGAAGAACAGAGGTGAGAAGCTCAAAAAGCTCCAAACGTCCGATTATCAGGATGAGGGGGCGGTTCCGATCATCGACCAAGGTGCTTCATTCATCTGCGGCTACACTGACGACCAATCGGCGCTCTGGCCCTACGCCCTGCCGGTCATCGTGTTCGGGGATCACACCCGGATTTTGAAGTTCGTCGATTTTCCGTTCGCAATCGGTGCGGATGGCACGCAGTGCCTTACTCCGACAGCGGGCCTAGATGCTCGCTTCTTCTACTTTGCGCTTCAATCGCTCGACCTTCGCGGAGAGGGTTACGCACGTCATTTCAAGCTCCTGAAGGAACAAACCATTCCTCTGCCTGATATGCCAACCCAGCTTGAGATTGCCGATCAACTCTCCGCTATGGAACAAAGCATAGCAGCGGGGGCAGCTACGCGGCAGCGCCTTCAGGATACGAAGCGCGCCCTGATGTCTGATCTCCTCTCCGGTCGCGTGCGGGTGCCCGCATGAGCGAATATCGCCTCGCCGAGAGGCCCGTGCTCGATGCGTTGGCCGCGCTGGACTGGCAGGTGCTGTCCCCGGCGCAGGCGCTGGCAATGCGGGAGGAAGAAAACCGCGTCATCCTCAAGCCGGTGCTGATCGACGCGCTGCGCAGGCTCAATGGCATCGGCGCGGAGGATGCCGAGGCGATCTACAATGACCTATCCACTCTATCCGATAACGAGGAGTGGCAACGTAAGCTGCGCGGCAGTTATTCGCGCCGCCTCTCCGGCGAGAACCGCGACAGTCCGATTGCGCTGATCGACTTCAAGAACCCCAGCCGCAACACTTTCCATGTCACCAGCCAGTTCAGGGTTGCGGCCCAGCGCCCACGCGTGCCCGACATCGTGCTGTTCGTGAACGGCATCCCGCTAATGGTGATCGAGGCCAAGTGCCCGCTGAAGGGCACCGCCACGGGCGACGAGGCGCACGAGCAAATCCGCCAGTATGAGCGGGACATCCCCCGGCTGTTCTACCCAAACGCCTTCAACATCATCACCGATGGGATGAAAACTGAATATGGGGCGACCGGCGCGCCAGCGCAGTTCTATGGTCCGTGGCCGGACGCATGGCCGCGCAGCCGCGAGGACTTCCCCGATGCGGTGTCCAAAGACCTGTGGTGCCTGTGCGAGCCGTCCCGCTTGCTCGACCTGCTAGCGCATTTTATCGTGTTTGAGACCGACCCGGAGACAGGACGCAAGATCAAGAAGATCGCCCGCTACCAGCAGTTCCGCGCGGTCAACAAAGCGTTGGAGCGGGTTGCGGCGGGAGAGCACCGAAAGGGGTTGATCTGGCACACGCAGGGCAGCGGCAAGAGCCTGACCATGGTTTTCCTTGCCCTGAAGCTCAAAACACACCTGACACTCGACGCACCGACGCTCGCCAATCCGAACATCCTCGTGCTGACCGACCGGATCGACCTCGACGACCAGATTAGCCGCACCTTTGTTGCCTGCGGCCTTCCGAACCCTACACAGTGCGCATCGGTCACGGCGCTGCGCGAGGCAGTGAACCGCGGCGGCAATGGGCAAATCCTGCTATCAACCATTTTCAAGTTCGCCGGATCGAAGGAGCCTATCCCGAATAGCGCCAACTGGATCGTGCTGGTGGATGAGTGCCACCGGACGCAGGAAAAGGACTTGGGCGCGTTCCTGCAAGCCACGCTGCCCGATGCCCATTTCTACGGCTTCACCGGCACGCCGATCAAATCGACCGACAAGGACACCTACGCCCGGTTCAGTATCGCCGGGGAAGGCTATCTCGACAAATACGGGATCGATGACGCGGTGCGCGACGGGGCGACAGTCCCCATCCTATACGAAGGCCGCAAGACCGATTGGGCGATCAACGAGGCCGAAATCGACATCCTGTTCGACCGCTGGTTCGTGGACCTGCCCGACGACAAGCGCGAGGAGCTGAAGCGCAAGGGCCTGACGCTCGCCACCATCGCCAAGCACCCGGAGCGAGTGCGGCTGATCGCGCTCGACATTTGGGAGCACTTTAAGGCCGTCTGCCAGCCGGACGGCTACAAGGCGCAGATCGTAGCCGTGGATCGCGAAGCGGTGATCCTCTACCGCGCCGCGCTCTCCGCCATGATCGCCGCTGATCTGGAGCGTGGCGGGATGGAACCAGGCGCAGCGCAGGCGCAGGCCGACGCGATGATCGCCTGCGTCTATTCCAAGAGCCAAGAGGACAATAAGCCGAGCGAGAACCCGGATGTTGCCGCACTGCGCGCAGGGCTAGAGGCGTTCTATCTCGACGATGAGGCCGAGAAGGATGCCAAGAAGCGATAAAAGGCGCGGGGGCAGGAGCCCAGCTTCCTGATCGTGTGCGACAAGCTGCTGACCGGGTTCGATGCGCCTATCGAGCACGTGATGTATCTCGACAAACCACTGAAGGAGCACAACCTGCTCCAAGCGATCGCCCGGACCAACCGCACCCACGCCTTCACCGATGCCGATGGCGGCACCATTGAAAAGCCCAATGGCCGGATCGTCGATTACATCGGCGTCACCAGCCATCTCGATGAGGCGCTGAAGTCCTACCGCTCGGAAGATGTCGAGCACGCCATGCGCGACATCGCGATTCTGCGGAACGACCTCAAGGAAGCCCACGGCCGCTACCGTGCGCAAAAGCGGGCGATGAAGCTGGACGGGCTGGGCGAGAAGGAGGCCGCCTATTCCGCTGCCAAGCTGGTGGCAGACGGGCAGGAGGATGACTGGTTCGAGTTTCAGCGCCTCACCCGGACATTCATCAAGGTTTATGCGGACCTCTCACCTGATCCGGCGATCCTGGAGTTCACCGCCGAGGTAAAATGGGCAGCGGCGTTCCTCCGCCTTGCCACGCAGGCCATCAGCAAGGACGAAAGCCTCGACCACCGAAGCTACTCCGGGAAGATCAGGGACATGCTGGAGCAGCACGTGCACGCGACTGGGCTCTCGACGACGATCCGGCTGCGCAACATCACCGATCCCGAGTTCGCGGACGACTTTGACACGGGCGAGAAGACTGAAGCGGAGCTTCAGGAAGCATTTGTGCGCAAATCCGCCGAGCTGCGCCGCGTCACCCGCGAACTGGTGGACAAGAACCCAGCACAATATGGCCGCTTCTCCGAACGAGTGCTGGAGATCATCCGCCGCTTCGAGGCCGGCCAAATCGCTGCTGCCGAAGGCTTGCGCGACTTCGAGAGGCTGACCGGCGACATAGAGGCCGAACAGGGCGCGCACGCGGAACTGGGCATGGACGAAAACTCCTTTTCGATCCTGCGCGTCATCGAAGCCATCGCGCCGGACGTAAATCATGCGGTCTTACAGGCAGCCGCAATCGCTATCGGGGGGATCTATGCCGATGCGGCGGCGACGCAGCCGGCATTCACCCACATGGATGATTACCTTCGCAGATTACGTCGCGACGTCCGGCGCATACTGAGCGAGCACGGCATCGGCGATACCCAAACCATTCGCGAAAAGGTCGAGGACTTCGCTGTGCACACCTACGGGGGTGCTGACTGATGCCTTCGCTCCAGATTGGTCGCACAGAGATACCCTACGAGCTTCACCGAAGCGCTACGGCGGTCGAGCGCCGCATTACCGTGACGCCCGGCCATGTCGAGGTGCTGGCGCTCGCCAATGACGATGAGGAGACCGTGGCGGGTTTCCTCGACCGCAAACGCCAGTGGCTGTTCAACACCGTGCGCGAGATGGAGCGGATCACCGCCAACCGGCATGCCGTGCCCCGGTTCATGACCGGATCGAAAATACCTTATCGCGGACGTAAGATGCCGCTCACCGTTCGTCGCACGGATGCGGAGCGGGCGAACGTCACCTATCGCAACGGCTTCATCGTCGATCTACCGCATTGGGCCGGGCAGGACGCCGACCACCTTGTCGCCAGCGAGTTGCAGCACTGGCTGAAGCAGCGCGCCCGACGCGACGCGAAGGAGATCGCTGCCGACTACGGGAAACGGTTCGGTCTCGTTCCTCGGTCAATCCGCGCCGCAGACTTCGCCAACGGCTGGGGATCGTGCGGCCCGGAGGGCAATATCCTGATCAACTGGCACCTGATCTTCGCGCCGCGAAAGGTGCTGGAGTATGTGATTGCCCACGAGCTAACGCATCTGCGGCATCGCTCTCACGGTCGGGAGTTCTGGAGTCTTCTGACGACTATGTGCCCATCCTATTATCATTCGAAGGCCTGGCTCGACCGGCACGAACATACGATCTCACCCCGGTTTTTGAGAGATAAACCAGAGAGATCAGCAGCAGAGAACGGCTGTTCTGAAGGCGTCACTTCGCCGCATTAGTAAGCCGCTGTGCGGGCGCCATTACGAGCACAATGTTGCCCCCAAGTTGCCCCGGCGACTCAACCAGCGGCCTACCCTCACTGTTTCCCGCTGATTCTTTGGTCTTTCACGGTGTGGCTTTGCTGATTCATTATCAGCGCCCCTCGTTCAAGGTCCCGTTCGCACCTCGCGCAGTGCTTCGATGAGTCGCATCGGCTCCTCGCCGCGCGCGCGGCGGCCGCGCCCTTCCGGGCCCGCGTCAACGACGATCAATCGGTCCGCCGCGGTTTCTTCAAACGCGCGCCAGTTACCGCGGGAAAGTCGCTTGTTGCGAGACGCCGAGATCTCAATCGCCCAAGGGCGCTGGCTTTGTGGCCAATCCAGAACGAGATCGATCTCATCCTCTCCGAGACGGTAGCCGCGTGCGCGGACCGCTATGCCCGCTGCGCCAACGAGCGCCGCAATGACGAAGCCCTCCCATCGCTTTTCGTCCCAGCCCTTAATGCGCGAGACGTAATCTCCCCGTCGCTGGAGATCTGCCACCAAGGCGCTGTCGCGCCAATAGCGAAGCGGCGGCGGCGGGGCGTCCGTTGTGTCGGGGCAGGTCCAGAATGGCAGTGGAAAGAGCAGCCCGCGCTGCTCCGCGGTCGCCACCGCGTATCGGAGCGTGGCGCTGTCGAGTCGGAGCGCGCGCTGCAGCCTGCCCAAGCCTTGTCCATTAAGCTCGGCGAGCAGCGGCCAAAAGTGTGCGGCGTCGATACTCGCACCGCGCTGGTCGAGAGGCAGCAGCGGCAACGCCTCTCGAAGCCAACGTTCACGCCATTGCCGCGCTCGAAGTGCGGATGGCGCGTACAGACTGCCGGTGTATCCGCCACGCGTTAAGTGCTGGGCGAGCGTGAAGGGCCGGATAAACGGAAGCGGTGCGGTCTCGACCGTGCCGATTCGCGTAGCAGACGGCAGGCTCGTGGCATCTAAAACGTGATGTGAGGGCAACCAATCTTCCGGTTCGAGAATCATGCTGGTTTCGACAGGTCGAGAACGACCACCTGCACTCGTCCGGCCTTCGCCGCGGAATCCGCATCGAGAATGGCATGCATCTCGGCCGCTGTGGTCGGCTTCGGTCCACCATCTGGACGGATCGGGACGGCGAACCGGGAACCAAACCAAAAGACAAGGAAGAGCCCCTGACCTTCGGCCTGCCAGTGACCAGAATAGAAGCGTTCCAGTTGTTGATCGATCGCCACCCACAAGTCTGGGTGCTGCTGGCGCTTGGCTTCCACCGGCAGCCACAACCCGTCGTGATAAAAGACGATGTCCGCCCGCTTCCCCTCTGGCATGTCCGCCTCATCCAGCGCATAAATCGAAAGAGGCGCGAGATGACCCCGGAGCAGCATCACTACCCGGTCGCGGCACTCGTTCTCAGTGCGGGGCTTGCCTCCGTCGGTCCAAAACAGATTGACCTCGTCCTCTGAGCTGCCGCGCAGGCGACGCCCTAACTCTTCCAGCTCCTCCACCACTAGCGCGCGCAGGTCGACCACGCTCGCAGGTGGCCCTCCGTCAAGCACCGCTTTGATCTGGTCCAGCGTCGGCGGAGTGTAGGCCTCGTCCGCCTGCTTCTGCCGCTGCTCCGCAGCGACGCTCCGCAGAAACCAGGTGTATCCATCTTGCGGTGCGTCTCGGAGCGCCGCGAGCGCCATCACCGCGTCGGGCGAGACGTCGTTGCCCAAGCGCGTGATCAGTGCTCGAATGTGCTCAGACGCATCCCAAGGGTTCGTATCGCCGGACGTGACGTCCGTGGGACGCCCAGTGTCCGGCCACAGCGCGCGAAAAGTTTCGATCATCCAAGCGAGCTGCTCGGTCGACATGAACGTCGGCGACCCCTCGCCGTCGTCATGATAGCGCGAACCGCCGATGCGGGCACGAAGATGCCAGAGTAGCGCGGGCTCGATTGCAGTGCCAAGCAGGGCGCGGGCAGCTTCGAAGTCGACGATGAGGCCAACTGCTTGCCAAGTGCGCCGGCGCTCATCGTCCAGCTTCTTCCTGTGCCGATCCGCGAGCAGTGCCCGAAGCGCGTCGCGACGGTTTGAGCGGATTAGCCGGTCAACCATTTCGACCTCAGCCTGGGCCGACATATGGGGAAAGCGCCTTAGCCAATCCTCGGCAAGGTCCGCGGCAAAGCCCGGGTCATCCCCGCGCATGATTGCCCAAAGCTGGTCGACGTGCTGCACGCCACGCCGCAACTGCGGCTCGACAAAGAGCCGCACAACTCTTCTCCACTGTCCGCGCCGCTTTAGTTCGGCTTCGACCAATGGCCCGAGTTCTTTAAGGCCAGCATCGTCGCCGATTGCGTTGTGCCAGCATTCGAACAGGCCCGCAGCTAAGCGCTCGCTGCTGACGCCGTCAAAGGGCCGCGCCCGGGTACGCACTCGCTCGGCTAACGCGGCTACTATTATGTCGCCCGCGGACCAGCGCTTAGATTCTGCGTAGCTGCGCGCTATTTCGACCGCGCGCGGTCGCGGCGGTCGGGTTTGGAGGAAAGCTTCGAAGCCCTCGACGGACGCCGCCGCCACTTCCTCGCCCAACCATTCGGCCACCCGCTGGTGCGCGGGCACGCCTTCGCCGATGTCGCTAAACCGCTTGAGGTACGCCCGCGCAAGAGAAACGACCCAACCGTATTCCCCTGCCCTTATCTCTTCGATCTTAGCGAGGAACTCACGACGATGCTCCGCATGCTTTCTCGCTCGCTCGGCATTGCGTTTGCGCGCACGCTCCTCTTGCTTGCGCTCCCACTCGGGGACAGGCCGTTCGGCTTTTGCTTCAATCCATGCCAGATCCTCGGGCCGGCCGGCGGCGAAGCGCTTGGCTGCCTCCCGCAGCGGTTGCCCCTCGTCCCCCCATGTCCGGCCGAGCTCGATGACCTCACGCCAGCGCCGATCTTCTAAACTCATGCCATCCAGCAAGGCGACGATATCGTCCTGGTTTGGGTAGAGGTTGACGGAGTCGCGCTGGAGTGGCCAAGCCCGTTGCCAAACATCCTTTTCTCCGACTTTGTCGAGCAGCACATAACGCTGAAGGGCCCGGCGCAACGGTGCGTTATTCTTCAGCCATTGCGCTAACTTGTCGCCAAGATCCCGGCGATATGAACTTTGTTCGCCGAACGGCTCAAGCCAGCGCCAAAGCCGCAACGGATCGACGGGATCGCCGCTGCCGAGCCGTTTGAGTATCAGGGCGTACTGCAGGTCGATGAGATCATTCTCTTCCTGGCCGGCGTGCTCGGGCAACAGTTCTCCGGCAAACGCAGAAAAGAGATCGAGCAACCCGTCTAGGCGCTCCACGGGTACATGTTTGGCCAGTCGGTCGAAGCCCATCACGGTGTTATGCTCTGGCTCCCCATTAATCGGACAAAGCGACAAGCCGTCCCGAGCCAAGATGATCGCGACGATCTGCTCGTCGCTAAAGTGCGTGAGACCTATGTCATC
>JBQCFR010000327.1:0-4373 GCA_051958885.1 Tsuneonella sp. | reverse complement strand
GCCGTCGGCGAAGTCCTCGAACAGCTCGCGCACCGTCGGGTGATCGACCGGCCCGTTGTCGGCATCGGGCAGCAGGTTCTGCTGGCTCACATAGGCGACGTATGAGGAATCCTCGTTCTCGGCGAGCAGGTGGTAGAATGGCTGGTCGCGCCGTGGGCGCACCGCCTCGGGAATCGCTTCGTACCACTCCTCGCTATTGGAGAAGACCGGATCGATGTCGAATACCACGCCGCGGAAGTCGAACAGACGGTGGCGCACGACCTCGCCGATGCCGAAGCGCGCGCGCACGTGACGCGGGACCTCGATCGTTCGGCCTGCCTGGGGAGAATAGAATTGCGCACTGTCGATCATGAGCGAAATATAGCCTCTCGCCGATGCTAAACAAGCGGAGCCGCCGAGCGATCCCCAAATCACTCGCGCCCGCCGGCGTGCGGGGTCTTGGCAAGCGCGTGGCGCTGGGCTAGGCGGCGCGCTCGCTTCGGCCGGGCCGCACTTCGCAGCCCCGCGCAAGACCTCGCGGAGAGGTGGCAGAGTGGTCGAATGCGCCGCACTCGAAATGCGGTTTACGGGCAACCGTAACGTGGGTTCGAATCCCACCCTCTCCGCCAGCGACTAACTATCTGATACAAAGGATTTTGCTGCTCTCGAAAAGGGCGCAGTTCTGCGGCATTTCGGGCTTCCAGCCGGTCTGTGGAAAGCAATTCCACGAGTCGTTGACTCCCTCTTCGCGGCAGAGTGTGGCGATATCCATCTCGCCGGTCGCGATGCGAGCCCACCAGCGACGCGCGGTGACGAGGAGAGCGACCAGACCAGGATCCGGAGTACCTGCTGTTGCTGCGTTACCTTTGGTGTCGATTAGCCGCACCGCGCGTCCAGTCCGGGTGAGCCGAACCCGCGTCACCAGCGAGATGGCCTGCGTGGGTTCCTCGGGTTCTTCCAGCGACAGTGCATGTGTGAGTGCATCGGCTGCGAGATCGATCCTCACTTCAGCGGGAGTGATCTGGACGCCCGCGATGAGGCTGCGGACGACTTGATAGTCCTTTGCGCGTACCTCTTCAGCGACCGCCGCGGCTCTCCTGATGGTCTGCTGGATTTCGTTCGCGTGCAGCGCGAACCCGCCAGCGGCCAGCAGACCCAGCGGATCGTCGAGCGCCTCGGCGACCTGCCCGACCACTGCTGCCTCAACTTCGCGCGAGGGAATGCGCATGCCGGAACCCCCGTCTGCATCAGAATCATGCTGCGGTACGCCGCCCATCTACATGCCGCGCGCCTTGGAGGCGGCGATCTTGTCGCGGATGCGCTCGGCGGTGACCTCGCGCTCGAACTTTGCGGAGCTTAAGAGCATGTTGAGCGTGAGCCGGCCCATGCTGGTCGTTGTATTGAACGACTGGTGACCGAGAGGAAGCTCGCCTCGGCTCGGCCTGATCATGGCGATCGGGCTCGACCTCCCGGCGCCTGGTCGTTTTACGTGACACAAGACTAGGAACTCTGGCGTCTCGCCCTATGGCTCGAAAAGACCCATGGCGACGATGCGCCAGCGCATATCGCGAGCGCGGTCATGCGGCACGCGGCTCTGGATGACGAGGCCGGGATCGCGCCGTGGCGAGCAGTCGCGGATCGCTATGATCGGCTGCGCGAAAAGGGGCGTCGTCAGCTGAGTCCAACCTTCATGTAATTCGAGATGCCGATGCGACCGCCATTCGCGTGCTTCCGCTACGCGCATGTTCCGGTTGGCGCCCTGCCCAGCAAAAGATAGCTAGCAGCTTTGGACGCGAACCTTGAGCCAACGGTCCTGCCTATCCCAGCGCACGCGCCGAAACGAGGCCGAATGCCTCACGGCGCGTCCACGAAGAATGTTTGCCTCTTGTGAAGCCGCTAGCCAGAAAGGAGCAAGCAGGACGACAGTGAGAGGAGGAGAACAGTATGTCGCTTACGGCCCGCGCTGCGTCCTCGTCACATCTCCAGACTGCAACACCGCGCCTGAAGGATCGGTCGCATCTCCCAGTAAGCGGCGGGAGTGCGCGAGAGGGGAATATACGGATGAAGATGATGGATGATGTGAAACTGCATGCCCATTGATCCGAGGTTGCCGACGCGCGAGCGCCAGTTCCGCGTGTCTGCATAGCGGCCTTGGCGGAGACCAGGACTATGCGGTGCATAGGAGAGGAAAAACTGAACGTAGGTAAGTGCGATCTGGTATGGCAGCCACCAGAGCAGGAAAGCTTCGAGGGCATGACCCGTCCAGGCGAGCGCGATGAGAATTCCAAAATACACAAGCCGGTACGCGAGCGTCAGGGCCAACAAATCGCTACGCCCGTTGCGAATGATTGCACGGAGATAGTCATCCAGCATCCCGCCCATGGGCTGACGGCCTTTGATCGATGCCCAGATTGCCGACCAAGTTCCGTTCGCGTGGCTTTGGATATCCGGATCGAGATCACGATTGTTGGCAAACCGATGATGATCGAGATGAGTGACCCGCAGGAATTCGAAAGGGTAGAGCCACAGCCAGGAAGTCCCGTGGCCAACCAATTCGTTCAGCCAATACCACTTGGTACCCGGCCGCCCGATGATGTGATGCTGAGCCTCATGGGTCGGCAAGTACACCAGTGACAGGTTGATCGTGGCGATGATGAACCCGATCCACAAGGGAATGGTGCCGGTCATTACGAGGGGCCAAAGGGCGAGCCAGCAGAGCACGTTTGCGAAGGCCCAGAATACGATCCCCCACGGGACCTTTTGTGAGCCGACTGACCAGCCGTTCTGTGCTGACCGACCGCGAGACTGATGCGGTGTTGGCATTGCCGACATGGACAATGGAAGTTGCTCCCAACCACGATTTCGTTCGCTTGGGGGAGCAGGTCGATCAAGCCTGCCTGGTGGTCGCAGGTCTCGTGGGCCGCTTCGATCAGAACGCTAAAGGCGCTCGGCAGATAACGGCTCTGCATGTCCCAGGTGACATGCCGGACCTGCACTCGGTGATGCAACCCAGAGCCACCTCCGCGCTTCAGGCTCTGACCACTACCACCATCCTGAAGGTGCCGCACCGGGCGCTGAGGGAAGTCGCAGCAGCTTATCCCGCCATCGCCGAGGCACTGTGGCGCGACACCATGGTGGATTCGATGATAACGGCGCAGTGGGTGGTGAACGTCGGTCGCCGGGACGCAGAATCGCGTATCGCACACCTCTTGTGCGAAATGGCATGCCGATATGGCGTCGGCTCAACGGGCGCGGTCGTCTTCAAGCTGCCGATGACCCAGCAGCAGCTTGCCGATGCGACGGGCTTAACTCCGGTTCACGTCAACCGTTGTCTTCAGAAGCTCAAGGCCTCCGGAATCAGCGTTCGCAATCGAACGGTGCGCGTTGACAGCTGGGATGCGCTCGTGGCGTTAGGCGACTTCGACCGTGGGTATTTGCAAGACGAGATGCTGCCTGAAGATCGGATCAGGATAGCACCTTTAGCCGCTTAGCGCCTGGTCCGCTTTCCACCCACACGCGGTCACAGGAGATCTCGTATCGCGGGACGGGAAGCGGCCACCCCTTAACGCGGGATGGCCACTCCAAGGTCAGATTTCAGTGTGCTCCGCGAGTGTAAGCGCCGATCACAGAGCGCACTGGGGATTGTCTCCGGCATGCAGAACCAGCCCTCGGCTAGCGGCGCGCGGCGGGCATCAGGCGGCCAGAGAGCGGCGGGTCGTCAGTAGCTCGCGGTATGACGTGAAGAGCTCGGTGAAGTGATCGTGCATGGTCCGGCTGTTGACGCCGGCCGTGGGCGCGAATCCACCGCTTGCGAACTCGGCCACGGCGCGCGCTGCGTCCTCCCTGTCCGCCGATCGGTAGGCGATTCCGCCGCTGCCTCGCGCGAACTCCGCCGCGCCGCCGCTGTCGGGGACGATCACCGGAAGGCCGCTCGCGCGCGCTTCCGCGGCGATCATGCAAAACGTCTCGGACTCGCAGCCGTGTAGCAGCGCATCGGCGCTGGCGAGCAGTGTGGCGAAGCGTGCGCGGTCACGCTCTGGCTTGAGGACGCGGATATGCGGATTGCCGCCGATCGCGCGCACTACTGCATGGCGCTCGCGCCCTTCGCCGATGATCACCAGCCCGATCGGGGAGTGCCGCCCGGCGGCGGTTGCCGCTTCCACCAGCATCGGCAGGCGCTTCTCCGGGGCCAGACGCCCCGCAGCGACCAGCAGCGTGGCGTCGGGGCCGAGGCCGCATTGGCCAAGGAGAGCGGTCCGCACCGCAGGGCTGCGGTGTTCGGGGGAGAACACGCCGGATTCGACACCCATCGGCACCGTCCGCACGTTGTCCACTCCGCCCGCACGCAGGCGCGCGCTCAGGTCGGCGTTGGCGCACACGACTGCGTCGAAGGT
>JBQCFR010000326.1:0-4420 GCA_051958885.1 Tsuneonella sp. | reverse complement strand
TCCGAGGCGCGGGGTACGGGACCGCCGAGGTGTTCGAGGCCGGCCGGACCACTAACCTGGTCGTCGACGCGGTCGAGGGGCACTGGCGCGAGGGACTGCAGACGGCAGCGATCGAGCTGCGCCGCGCGCTCCAATTCGGCTTCTCCGACGCGGAGATCGCCGAACAGGTCGCCCGCGTCCGCGCGGCGCAGGAAAACGCCGCCGCCGGGGCCGCCACGCGCAGCAACGGTGTGCTCGCCGCGGCGGTGCTGCAGATGCTCGATGACAAGCTGGTGCCGACCGATCCGCAAAGCTCGCTCGCCCGGTTCGAGGAGTTCGCGCCTTCGATCACCCCTGCCGCGGTGCTCGCCGCCCTCAAGGCAGACGCAGCCCCGCTAATCGATCCGCTCATCCGCTACGAAGGACGCACCGCCCCGGAGGGCGGCGCCGAGGCCCTGCGCGCAGCGTGGGACGAGGCAAACGCGGCCCCGCTTGAAGCGAGCAAGGCGGCCAGCGCAGGCGCCTTCGGGTACACGGATTTCGGCACGCCGGGGATTGTCGTGTCGGACCGCACAGAGCCGCGCCTCGGCATCCGCGAGCTGCGCTTCGCCAATGGGCTCAGGGTGAACCTCAAGCACACCGCCCTGCAGCGCGACCGCATCCTGTTCAGCCTCACGCTGGATGGCGGATCGCTGCTGGACACCAAGGCCGATCCGCTGGCCACCGCGCTCGTGCCCAGCCTTCCCGCCGGAGGACTCGGCAAGCATTCGCAGGACGCGCTGCAATCGATCCTCGCCGGCCGCACCGTCAACTTCGCCATCGCCGATGCGGGTGACGTGTTCGCGATGCGCGGTGTGACCACCCCGCGCGACCTGCAGCTGCAGCTCGAGCTGCTCTCCGCTGCCATCAGCGATCCCGGTTACCGGCCCGAGGGCGAGGCGATGTACCGGCGCGGCGTCGCCAATTTCTTCAAGAGCCGCGACGCGACGCCCGCCCGCGCGCTGTCGAATGCGCTTGGCGGCATTCTCTCGGACAACGATCCGCGGTTCACGCTGCAGAGCGAGGCGGATTACCAGAAGCTCACCTTCGTCAAGCTGAAGCGCGCAATCGGCGACCGGCTGGCGCACGGTGCGCTCGAGCTCGCGCTGGTGGGTGACTTCGACGAGGGCGCGGCGATCGACCTCGTTTCGCGCACGCTCGGCGCCCTTCCCGCTCGCGAACCTGAATTCGCCGCGCGGGAGGACGCGCGGCATCACCCGTTCACCGCCGACCGGACGCGGCGCAGGATCACGCACCGGGGCGAGCCCGACCAGGCTTTGCTCGAACTGGTCTGGCCAACCACCGACGACCACGACCTCGGCGAAACGCTGCGGCTCGACCTGCTGGAAAAAATCGTCTCACTCGAACTTACCGACGAACTGCGCGAGCGGCTCGGCAAGGCGTACACTCCCTCGGCCGACAGCAGCCCTTCGCACGTCTACCGCGGCTACGGCACGTTCACTGTCGCCGCCTCGCTCGACGTCGCGGATGTGGACGCCGCGCGCATGGCGATAGACCGGGTGATGAGCGGCCTCGTCTCCCAGCCGGTCGACGGCGACGTGCTCATGCGCGCCCGCCAGCCGGTTCTCGAGGCCTACGACAACGCGCTGAAGTCGAACGGCGGCTGGCTCACGCTCGCCGCGCGGGCGCAGAGCGAGGGCTACCGGATCGATCGCTTCCTCGGGGCCAAAGCCTTGATCGAGGCGGCGACACCCGAGGCACTGCAGCAGACCGCCGCGCGCTGGCTGTCGCCGGTAAAGGCGGTCGAAGTGCTCGCAGTTCCTGCTGCCGGGGAGAAATCCTAGCGCTGGCCCGCGGCTGCACCTTGCTGGAACGGGCGCAAGGCGGCATAGGCTCCGCGCGAGTCCAGCCCTCCCAGAAAGGCCCTCGCCGATGAAAGTGCGCATCTCTGTCAATCTCAAGCCCGGGGTGCTCGATCCGCAGGGGCGCGCGGTGCACCACGCGCTCGACGGACTGGGGTTCGCCGGGGTCAAGGACGTGCGCGTGGGCCGGCTGATCGAAATGGACGTCGCCGAGGGCACCACCGATCAGGCGCTCGACGAGATGTGTCGCACGCTGCTCGCCAACATGGTGATCGAGAATTACCGCGTAGAAAAGCTGGAGACTGCCTGATGGCGTTTCGGGGCGCGGTGGTCACCTTTCCCGGCTCGAACTGCGACCGGGACATGGCGGTGGCGCTCGAAAAGGTGTCGGGCGCAGCGCCGCTGCGGGTGTGGCACGGCGACGCCGAACTGCCCGACCGGCTCGACTTCGTCGCGCTGCCAGGGGGCTTTTCCTATGGTGATTACTTGCGCTGCGGTTCGATGGCGGCACGCAGCCCGATCATGCGCGCGGTCGTCGCCGCTGCCGAGCGCGGCGTGCCGGTGCTCGGCGTGTGCAACGGGTTCCAGGTGCTGACCGAAGCGGGCCTGCGGCCCGGCGCGCTGATGCGCCACGCGCAGCTGACGTTCGGGTGCCGCGCCGCCGGCCTGACGGTAGAGAACAGCCAGTCGCTGTTTACCGGGGGCTACCAGGCGGGCGAGAGGATCGCGCTGCCGGTGGCGCATCATGACGGCAATTATTTCGCCGGAGAAGACGTGCTCGACCGGCTCGAAGGCGACGGCCGCGTGGCATTCCGCTACACCGATGACGCCAACGGCTCGCAGCGGCGCATCGCGGGCATCCTCAACCGTGCCGGTAACGTGCTCGGCATGATGCCCCATCCCGAGCGTGCGATCGAGCCGGAGCTCGGCGGGACTGACGGCCGCATCGTGTTCGAAAGCGCTGTCGGCAGCCTGGTCGGCGCCTGAGCCTTATCGGGCTCAGGCCGAGAGGCGCTGGGCGGGCTGCGTCCCGGCGCCGTGCGACCGGCGGAATAGCATCAGCGCGTCTTCCGCCTGCATCGGCCGGCCGAAGTAGAACCCCTGGATCTTCGTGCAGCCCATCTTGCGGATCATCTCGGCTTCCTCGGCGCTCTCGACGCCTTCGGCCGTGGTGGTCATCTCGAGGCTGTCCGCCATCGCGACGACCGCGCGGATGATCGCGAGGCTTTCCTTGCTGTTCTGCGCGGCGCCCTGGACGAAGCTGCGATCGACCTTGATGGTCGAGAACTTGAGCTTTCGCAGGTAACCGAGCGAGGAATAGCCGGTCCCGAAATCGTCGAGCGCGACGGTGCAGCCCAGCGCCATCACCTGCTCGAGCGCGCTGCGCGCAACGCTGGCGTCGCGCAGGAAGATGCTCTCGGTCACTTCGAGCTCGAGCCGGCGCGCTTCGAGGCCGCTGTTCGACAGCGCGCGCACCACGGTGGTGGCGAAGTCGGGTTCGAAGAGCTGTTCGGGGCTGACGTTGACCGCGATGCGGATGTGCTCAGGCCAGCGCGTCGCCTCGCGGCACGCCTGTTCGAGCACCCACGCGCCGATCGGCACGATCAGGCGAGTATCCTCGGCGATGGGGACGAACTTGCCGGGGCTGACGAACCCGTGATCGCTGCTGTTCCAGCGCACCAAAGCCTCGAAGCTGACCACGTTCTCGCTGTTGGCGTCGACCACCGGCTGGTAGTTGAGCACCAGCTCGCGCTTCTCGAGCGCGCGGCGCAGAGCGAACTCGAGCTGGCGGCGCTCTTCGGCGTTGGCGTGGAGCGTGGGCTCGTAATTGCAATGCTCGCCGCCGCCCTCGTCCTTCGCGCGGTAAAGCGCCAGGTCGGCGTTTCGCATCAATTCCTCGACGGTCTTGCCGTCGCGCGGGCCGACCGCGGAGCCGACGCTCGCGCCGACATAGAGGGTGTGATGGTCGACCTCGTACGGCTGCGACAACCGGTGGATGATGCTGCGGGCGATCTTCTCGATGCAGCCTTTTTCGGAGGCGTCGCGGATGACCACGGCGAATTCGTCGCCGCCCAGGCGGCCGACGAGCTCGTTCTCGCCAATTACGCTCTTCAGCCGCGAGGAGACCTGCGCGAGCAACTGGTCGCCGATCAGGTGGCCGAGCGAATCGTTGACCGCCTTGAACCGGTCGAGGTCGATCATCAGGAACGCGCAGCGCGTGCGCCACTGCTCCGCGTAACGCAGCGCGTCGCCCAATGCCTCGTGGAGCATCAGGCGGTTCGGCAGCCCGGTCAGCGTATCGTAGCGGGCGAGATAAGCGATCTTCTCGCTCGATTCGCGCTGCTCGGTGACGTCGGAGCCGACACCGCGGAAGCCGAGGAAGGCGCCGTTGTCGTCGAGGATCGGGGTGCCCGAAAGCTCCCACCAGCGTTGCTCGCGCCCGATCGATACCTTGACGATCAGGTTGGAGAAGTTTTCGCGCCGCTTCAGGTTCTACGCCAGGTCATTAAGGCTCGGGGCGAACTGGCCGGGGTCCCAAGCCTCCCCGGCAACGAGTTTGAGGAACGGCACGCCGTCGA
>JBQCFR010000325.1:0-5644 GCA_051958885.1 Tsuneonella sp. | reverse complement strand
ACCTCGAACGGCTCGAGAGCTTCCTCCAGATCCTCCCCAGCGACATCGCCAAACGGGCAACCAGCCCGGCCTGCGCGCCGCTTCTATCCGTCGGGCTTTGACGGGCGATCCTGCCCCACGGGGTTTATGGGTCCAGGCCCTAACGGTAGGCGTGGATCGTGCCGCCGTCGTCGAGCACATAGAGCGTGGCGTTCGCCACCACCGGCGCCAAGCTGATGGGATTGCCGACGTCCTGGAACAGCTGAGCCGATCCCTCGCCCGAGCTGACGCGGTAGATCTGCCCGCGCGAGCTGCCGACCCACAACGTGTTGCCGGCGAGCACCGGGCCGGTCCAGAAGATCGGGTCCTTCTTCTTCTCGGCGTTCTTGTAGTGCCCGAGATCGGTCAGCCACCGCACCTTGCCGGTGGCCCGCTGGATCGCGAGCAGCTGCGCCTGGTCGGTGAGCGTGAAGATCCACTCGCCCGCCACTGCCGGGGTGGAGATGCCGGCTAGATTCAATTCCCAGATGCGCTGACCGGTGACCAGCTCGTAAGCCGCCATGCGGCCGCCCTGGCCGAGCGCGTAGACGCGGCCTTCGTCGATGATCGGATCGGCGTCGATGTCGGTCAGCGCGCCGACTTCGGTCGAGATCGAGGTCCGCGCGAGCGCGTCGCTCCACAGCGTGCGGCCGTTTTCGTAGCGATAGGCGACCAGCTCGCCGGTCGAGTAGCCGGCGACGATGGTACCCTGCGACGCGGCCGGGGCGGCGACGCCGAACACGTTGGTGGTGCCGGTCGAGCCCGATTCCTGCCACAGCAGCTTGCCGTCGGTCGTAGAGAGCGCGAAGATCTGGTTGTCCTGCGTCATCACGTAGAGCGCGCCGAAGGCAATCGTCGGCGCGCCGCGCAGCGGGCCGGCCGGCTTGACCTTCCAGATTTCGCTGCCGGTCCTGGCGTCGAGCGCGACCACGTCGCCCACGCCGTTGGTGGCGTAGACGTGACCGTCGTCGTAGCTCACGCCGCCCCCGAACGCAGCGTTGCGCACGTTGCTGTCGAGCTCGATCGTATGCGTCCACACCCGCGCGCCGGTATTGGCGTCGAACGCGTTGACGTTGCCGTCGGTGGAGACGACGAACAGCATGCCGCCGCCGATCACCGGCGCGGCGGCGAGGCGGCGCTTTTCGCTCGAACCCTCGATCTTGGCGGTCCACAGCGGCATCGGATTGTCGCCGAGCGCGAGGTTGCCGTAAGCCTTGCCCGCGGTGCCGCCGGCCTGCGCCCAGTCTGCGTTGGCCTGCGGCGTCGGTAGCACGACGGCGACCCCGGCGAGCGCGGGATCGACCTTGGCCCCGTTCTCGATCCGCGAGAGGATCGGCACGCGGTCGCCCACGGTGGGGGTGATCTTCTTGTGCCCCCCGCCCAGCAGGCCGCCCTTGCAGGCGGCGAGCGCCAGCGCGAGCGCGAAGACGGCCAGCGTGCGGCCGATCGTGCGGGTGAGAGACTGCGAGGTCATCGTGTGCGTCATTCCTTACTGCGCGGGCGCGGGCGCGCCCTGCGGACCCGCGCCGCCGTCGACGTTCTGCTCCTTGAGCACCTGGTCGACGTCTTCGATCGCGTCGACGCCGAGCAGCCCGGCCATCTGGCGGGTGCGGCTGCGGAGCGTCTCGGGCGTATCCTTGTCCTTGGCGATCGCGGCGAACAGCGTGCCGGCCTCGGCCCGCTTGCCCTGGTCGAGGTAAGCCATCGCGACCAGCTCGCCCGCGCTGCCGAACCAGGCGTTCCCGGGCACCGCCAGCGGCTTCAGCCGCGCGACCACGTCGGCGGGCTTCATGCTGTCGTACTTGGCGGCGACCGCGCGCACCGTCGCGGCATCGCGCAGCGCCTGCGGCGCGTCGCCGTCGGCGGCCACCTGCTCGAACAGCTTGGCGGCGTCGGCCGGCTTCGACTGCTGCATCGCGATGCCCGCCTGGAGCAGCCGGGCGGCGGTGCGCGCGCCGGCGTTGCCGTCCTGCACAAGCGGATCGAGCGCCTTGGAAGCGCTGTCGAGATTGCCGCTTTCGACCTGGTCGAGCGCGGTCACCAGCTTTTCGGAATCGGCTTCCTTGGCGGCTTCCTGCCGGCTCTGCCAGAACAGGTACGCGCCGAACAGCGCCAATGCGAGGATCACCACCGCGACGAGCGGACGGCCGTAGGTCTTGGCGAAGTCGGCGTACTGGTCCTGGCGAACCGCGTCGTCGACCTCGCGCAGCAGGACATCGTCCTGCGCCGCCTGACGCTGGGCGCGCTTGTCGTCATCGGTGAGCGAGCGATTGGGAGTGAGGGCCACGCGTGAGGTCGTTTCGGTCCGGAGAAATATCCAAGAAAGGTGGCGGCGTCTTTAGCCGATGGGCCGGTCAATTCAACGTGCAAAACCGGGTTGTTCCCCGGCGCGTGAACGGCGCGTGAAGCGCCTCAGGGCAGCTCCGCGCGCCCCATTGCGCTGGCGTAAAGGCGGCGGTAGGCGGCGATCATCGCGCGCTCGTCGAACGCCGTGCGCGCCTTGGCGCGGTTCGCCCGGCCGATCGTCTCGCGCAGCTGAGGATCGTGCGCCAGCGCATTCAGCGCACCCGAGAGTGCGCGTTCGCTGCCGGGGGCGGCAATCAGCGGGCGGTTCTCCTCCGCCACCATCTCGGCGATGTCGCCCACCGCCGGCGCGGCGATCGGCAGGCCGGCGGCCATCGCCTCGACGACCGAGATGGGGAACTGCTCGCTCTGGGAGGACAGCGCGAACACGTCGAACAGGCCGACGTAGCGGGCCGGCTCGGCCACGAAGCCCGGCAGGTGGACCCGGTGAGCAATCTCCAGCCGCTCGGCCTCGGCGCGGATCGCGTCGCGCTCGGGTCCCTGCCCCACGATCACCAGGTGCCAGAAGGTCGGCAGCGGGGCGAAGGCGCGCACCAGCATGGTCAGGTTCTTGACCGGGCGCAGTCCCGCGAGCGTCCCCACCCAATACTCGCCCGGGTGCTTGATGACCCCGCGCAAGGCGTCGGGCCTGGGCTTCCGGGAGAACGCCGCAGTGTCGATCCCATTGGCGATGCGCTTCACCCGCCCGATCGGCTGCGCCCAGTCGGTGAGCGCGATCTCCTCGAGCGTTTCGGACGGGACCACCAGCCCGCTCGCCCGGCCGAGGCCGATCCGGCGGTAGAGATCGCGCCGGCGCTTGCGGCCGTGCTGCTCGTCGTCGTTGAAGCCGTCCTCGTGGTGGACCAGCGGCGGCAGGCGCAGCGCCTCGCCGAACAGCGTGTGCGCCATTACCGCGTCCATCGCGCCCCAGTTGTAGGTAAGCACGAGATCGTAGCCTTGCATGGCGCGGGCCAGCCGCTGCAGCCGTGCGGGGGTCGGCCAGCCGACAAGCGATGGGAAGTCTGGCGGGTAACTCACTCTGATATTGCGTGATATATGCTCCGCAGCGCCAAGCGCGTCCGGCACGCCCGAGACGATCGCGTGCTCGATCCTGGGGCCGAACGCGTTGATCAGCTGGACGCTGCGCAGTTCCTTCCCGCCGGCCGCGAACGTCGAATGCAGGTGCAGGAAGCGCGGGCGCGCGCCGGGTTCGCCCGTCATGCGGCCCGGGCGAGCAGCCGGTCGATACCGCCGAGCGCTTCGGCCTCATCCAGCATCGGTGCGTGGCCGACGTGCGGGACGGTGACGACCTCGGCCTGCGGCGCGCGCCGCTGCATCTCGGCGACAGTCGCAGGCGCGAGGAGGTCGGACAGCGCGCCGCGGACGATCAGCAGCGGCACCGATCCGAGCCCCTCGAACAGCGGCCACAAGTCGGGCGGCGCGGCGTTGTCGGCATTAGCGAACGGTTCGGCGATGGTCATGTCGTAGTCGAACACAACGCGGCCGTTCTGGCCCAGGACCATGCAGCGCTTCGCCATCGCCAGCCAGTCGTCGAGCGAGTAGCCGGGGAACACCGCCGCCTGCCCATCGCGCAGCGCCCGGGCGGCGTGCATCCAGGTCTCGAAGCTGCGGCCTTGCCCGACATAGCCGCGGATCCGCTCGATCCCGGCCGGGTCGACCACGGGGCCGATATCGTTGAGCACCGCGCCGGTGAGCAGGCCCGGCCGCGCGGCGTTGAGCAGCATCGTCACCAGTCCGCCGAGCGAGGTGCCGATCGCGACGCAGCGATCGATCCCCTCCTGATCGAGCAGCGCGAGCACGTCGGCGGCATAGGTCGGCGGCGTGTAAGTGCTCGAATCGCTGGCGTAATCGCTCTGTCCCCGCCCGCGAAAGCTGGGGCACAGCACGCGCCGGCGCGGCGCGATGTGGCGGGCCAGCTCGGCAAAGTCGCGCGCGTTGCGGGTCAGCCCCGGCAGGCAGATGACCGGCGCGGAGGAATCGCTGCCGGCATAGTCCCGGTAATGGAGCTTGAGGCCGTCCGGACTGGTCCAGAAACGGTCGGTACAGGGCGTGTCCATCGGCGCGGGGGGCTTCCTCGGCTGCGTCGTCGCGCGCTTGCCAGCGGCGGCGCACGTCCCCACTATCGCCCGATGCGTGCCGAACCGCAACCTTTCGCGTACTCGCCCGACCCCGCCATCCTCGCCCTCGCCGAGTGGATCGGCGATCCGGTGGCGCCGGCCGACTTCCCCGCCGCCGAGGTGCGCTTTCGCAATGACCGGTGGGCGCGCGCGGTCGGCCTGGGCGAGCTGTCCGACAGCGACTGGATCCGGCATTTCGCGCGCTTCGAACCGCTGCCGGACAACCTGCCGCAGCCGCTCGCGCTCAGGTACCACGGCCACCAGTTCCGCGTTTACAACCCCGATCTCGGCGACGGGCGGGGGTTCACCTTCGCCCAGCTCCGCGATGCGTCCGGGCGCTTGCTCGACCTCGGCACCAAGGGGTCGGGCACGACGCCGTACAGCCGCACCGCCGACGGCCGGCTCACGCTAAAGGGCGCGGTGCGCGAGATCATGGCGACCGAAATGCTCGAGGCGCTCGGCGTCTACACCAGCAAGACCTTCTCGGTGATCGAAACCGGTGAGGACTTGTGGCGCGGCGACGAGCCGAGCCCGACCCGCTCGGCGGTGATGGTGCGGCTCAGCCACGGGCACATCCGCATCGGCACGTTCCAGCGGCTCGCCGTGCTCGAGGAGCGCGATCACATGGCGCAGCTCGTCAACTATTGTCTGCGCGAATTTCCCGGTCCCCTTCCCCCGGCAGATGCGCCGGGGCGTGACGAGCCGGCGGTCATCCTGATGCACCAGGTGGTGGAGCGGCTCGCCGATCTCGCGGCGAGCTGGAGGGTCGCCGGGTTCGTCCACGGCGTGCTCAACACCGACAACATGAACGTGACGGGCGAGAGCTTCGACTACGGTCCGTGGCGCTGGCTGCCTGCGTGGGATCCGGCGTTCACCGCCGCCTACTTCGACAGCGCGGGGCTTTACGCGTTCGGCCGCCAGCCCGAGGCGCTGCACTGGAACTGCGGGCAACTGGCGGTCGCGCTGCGCATGCTGGCCGAAGCGCCCCCGCTGGTTGCGGCGATGGAACGCTTCGGTCCCCTCTACATGGCGGCGGTGCGGCGCCGCTGGCTGTGGCGGCTGGGGCTCGCTCCGCTCGACGAGGAGCGCGACGCTGCGCTGGTCGCCGCGTGCGAGGCAGCGATGCACGACGGTGGGGAGCCGCC
>JBQCFR010000324.1:0-10573 GCA_051958885.1 Tsuneonella sp. | reverse complement strand
GCCGCGCAGAAAACTTCGGCGAAAGTCCTGGCGACTCCCGCAGTGCGCCAGCGCGCGCGAGACCTCGGCGTAAACCTCAGCGAAGTGCGCCCGAGCGAGGAAGGCCGCATCCGCCATTCCGACCTTGACGCGTTCCTCTCCTACGGCGCGCGCACGGGCCACGCACCCGCCGGGCGCACGCGTGCGGACGAGACGATCAAGGTCATCGGCCTGCGCCGCCGCATCGCCGAGAACATGGCCGCGGCCAAGCGCCACATCCCGCATTTCACCTATGTCGAGGAGTGCGACGTCACCGAGCTCGAGCGGGTGCGCGAACAGCTCAATGCCAATCGCGGAGATCGCCCCAAGCTGACCATGCTGCCGCTGCTGATCGCCGCGATCTGCAAGACGATTCCCGATTTCCCGATGATCAACGCGCGTTACGACGATGAGGCGGGGCTGGTGACGCGGCACGGCGCGGTGCACCTCGGCATGGCGACCCAGACCGACGGCGGGCTGATGGTGCCGGTGATCCGCGACGCGCAGGCCAAGAACCTGTGGCAGCTCGCGGGCGAAATCCGCCGCCTCGCCGAGGCCGCGCGCGACGGCTCCGCCAAGTCGAACGAACTGTCGGGCTCGACGCTGACGGTCACTTCGCTCGGCCCGCTCGGCGGCGTGGCGACCACGCCGGTGATCAACCGGCCGGAGGTCGCGATCATCGGGCCCAACCGGATCGTCGAGCGCCCGATGTTCGTGCCCGACGGCAGCGGCGGCGAGCGGATCGACAAGCGCAAGCTGATGAACATCTCGATCAGCTGCGATCACCGCGTCGTCGACGGATGGGACGCGGCGAGCTTCATCCAGGCGGTGAAGCGACTGATCGAAGCGCCGGCGTTGCTGCTGGCGAACTGATCCGATCCTCCCCGGGACGGGGAGGGGACCGCCCGCAGGGTGGTGGAGGGGAGTCGGCCGACCACGCGGCGCGAGCGGAGAGCCCCCTCCGTCAGCCGCCTGCGGCGCCTGCCACCTCCCCGAACCGGGGAACGTATGCTATCGCCGCGCCATGATCACCGACCCCCGCATTGACGCCTACATCGCCAAGGCCGCGCCGTTCGCGCAGCCGATCCTCCGTCACTTGCGCGCGCTGGTGCACGCCGCGCTCCCTGGGGCCGAGGAGACCATCAAGTGGGGCATGCCGCACTTCACGCATGGCGGGAAGAACGTCGCCGGAATGGCGGCGTTCAAGGCGCACTGCGCGTTCACGATCCACGGCGAAGGGCGCGGCGGCACCGAGGGGATGGGGCAGCACGGCAAGCTTGCCGCGATGGCGGACTTGCCGCCCGACGAGCTGCTGTCGGCCAAGATCAGGGCTGCGGCGGAGCGGATCGCTAGCGAGGGCAGCGCTGCCAGGCGGCCCTCGAAGCCGAAGCCGAAGGCGGAGATCGCCATGCCGGACGATTTCGCGGTCGCGCTCTCGGCCGATCCCAAGGCAAGGGCCGCCTTCGAAGGCTTCCCGCCCGGCGCGCGGCGCGAATATCTGGAGTGGATCACCGAGGCCAAGCGGCCCGAGACCCGCGCGAAGCGGATCGCCCAGGCCGCCGAGTGGCTGGCCGAGGGCAAGAAGCGGAACTGGAAATACGAGAACTGCTAGCGGACGATCGCGCTCCACGTGAGCATCCCGCGTCCTTGCGCGGCCGCGGCAGGCGGCAGACGCCAGCGCAAGTTGGTGACGTCCTCCACCGAGGCGAGCCGGCTGCCGACGCGCATCGCGCCGAGCTGGCCCCAGCTGCGCCCGCCGTCGATCGACACTTCGACCGAATCGCTGCCCGCGCGCTGGAACGCCAGGTCCCGCGGCACCGCGCTCTGCACGGTGAACCCCTTGCGCGCGTCGTTCGCGCGCCATTCCATCACCAGCACGACCTTGTCGCCGGCCTTGAGCATGCTTGCCGGCTCGAGCGCCCGCGTGTTGCCGCTGGCGCGCTCGACGTAGACCGAGCGGCTGATGTCGACCGCGCTCTGCGCAGCCGCCGCGCCGGCGATAAGGCAGGCGAAGCTGCCGAGAACGAGCCCGAAACGCATGATCGCAAAGTCCCCCCGCGCCCCCTGCGGCGCGGCATCGAGAATTGCGCAATGTGGTTAATTTTGTGTGCACGCGAAGCCTCGCGCACGGGGGCCGGCAGGGCTGTTGACAGCCCGGTTGGCACCGCCTAGGGGCGCGGCTCCAAGCGGTGCAGACCCGGTTTGCGCGGGTGTAGCTCAGTTGGTTAGAGTGCCGGCCTGTCACGCCGGAGGTCGCGGGTTCAAGTCCCGTCACTCGCGCCACTTGGGACATTTCCTTCGTCACAGTACATCGTCGAACCGGGCTTCGCCGCGGTTTGCGGGAAGCGAGACGAGGAGGCCGTCGCGGCCGATCTCGATCCGTCCGGAGTAAATCTCCGCGGCGCGGCCGAGGAACAGCGGATCGAGCAGGCGCGAGGGGAGCGGCGGGACGAGGTGATAGAGCACCAGGGCGCCGGCATGCGCCCCGCGCGCCGCGCGTGCGGCGTCCTCTGGGGTCGAATGATAACCCTGGATGTCGTGCATGACCTTGGCCGCATTGCCGCGGCCGCGCCGCGCCAGGGTAGCGCCGATCCTGGCGACCATCGCCTTGTTCATCGCCTCGTGGAACATGACATCGACGCCGCTTGCCGCGCGCACGAAGGCCGGCGCGTACACCGTGTCGCCGGACAGCGCGATGCTGCGGCCCTTGTAATCGATCCGGTACCCGTAGGCCGGGGCGACCGGCGCGTGGTTCACCCGGATCGCGGCGATCCGCACCCCGTCGCGGTCCCACACGGTCACCGCGTCCTGACCCGCCGGAATGGCGAACGGCACGCCGCGCCCGCCGTAGCCCGCTGGCCGCGCCACCCTGGGTCCGTGGTGGGCGATGCGATAGCCGCTGTCGATCCGGTACGCCGCGTCGAGCCCGCCGACGACTTGCTCCACACCGGGCGGGCCGGGGACCGGCAGCGGGGCGGCGCGCGAGCCGCCGATCCACGCCTGCAGCAGCAGTTCGCCCAGCCCGTCGAAGTGGTCGGAGTGCAAGTGGGTCAGGTAAACGCCCTGCAGGTGGTCGATCGGGAAGCCCATGCGCAGCAGCTTGCGGGTCGAGCCCGAACCGGAATCGAACACGAACGCGTCGCGGCCGGCGAGCACCCCGATGCAGGGGCCGGCGCGGGTTTCGTCGGGCATCGGCGAGCCGCTGCCGCAGAGGAACGCGTGAAGGCCGTCGGGCAGCGTTTGTGAGCGGTCGACGCCGACGTTGGCCGCAACCGCGCGGTCGAACACTTCCTCGGCAATCCAGGTCCGCCCGAATGCCGCGACGAGAATCGCCGCGCCCACGATCACCGCCGCGGCGGCGGCCAGCCAGCGCTTCATCCGCTTGCCCTCCCGCGCGACCCGGGCGGAAGGCTAGCGGAGCGCGCCGCTCAGCGCCAGTGGCCGGTCTCCATCCAGGTGAGGAAGCGCCGCAGCGGCAGCAGCCAGACGAGGCCCAGCACGAGGTAAACCAGCCCTTGCGCGAGCCCCGGCCAGTGGCCGATCACCTCGGGCGCGTAGCGGGCGATGACCAGGCCATAGGCGACGAGCGCCAGCGTGAGCCCGAGGATGCCGAGCGGAATGCGCAGCGTCGGCTCGGTCCTCACAGGAACGGTCCGTAGAGCCGGGTCGGGGTGACCACCGCGGCGAGCGGTACGTCGTGCGGCTCGGACGGCAACGCCTCGACCCGCTGGCAATCCCAGGCGAGCCCGATGGCAAGCGCATCGGGGTGCGCCGTCAGCCAGCGGTCGTAGTGCCCGCCGCCCTGGCCGAGCCGGGCGCCCTCCTCGGTGAAGCCGACCAGCGGTACGAACAGCACCTGCGGCTCGACCGCCTCGGCGTGCGCCGCCGGCTGGAGCACGCCGAACGGGCCGGGCTCGAGGCCGCTCTCCGCATACGGATCTTCGTACCTGGCGAACCCCATCGGCGCGCCGCGATCGGCAAAGCGGGGGAGGGCGATCGGGTGCCCTTGCTCGTGGAAATAGCGCGCGTAAGCGGCGGTCGGCGCCTCGTTCTCCTGCGCGTGGTAGAGGCCGACCGGGGCGCCTTCGGGCACCAACGTGAGCAAGGCGCTCGGGGGCCGCATGAACAGCAGCGCGCGCGTGCTGCCCGGCAGCGCCGCCACGTGTTCGCGGCGGACGGCGCGAAGGGCGCGGCGAAGGTCTTGCTTGCTGTCCACGCGCCCGCCCTAGGGACTGCGCTGGCCGGTGGGAAGTGGCGGAACCACCATGGGTCGTTTGCCGCGAGAATCCTCCGACGCCTCAACGTCAGGTGGGGACCATGTACCCCGACTTCCCGGACGAACCGGGGCCTCAGGGCAGGGACAGCCCCCTTGGATTGCTTATAGCCCCGGGGATTGTGATGCAACTCGTGCCGGGCAGTTCCGCCAGCCCCTATCTAGGCGCTCGCCTGCCGCCCCTCAAGCTTGTCGGCGCACGATTCGAGCAAATCGGCAAATTGCTCGAGCGCCGGCGCCAGATCGGGATTCTCCAGCGGGAGCGCCGGAGCCGGCGCGGTGCGGACTTCTTCGAGTTCGCGGCGCAGCACGTCCTGCTCGGCGATGAGCGCGTCGAGCTGCCCGCGCAGGTCCGCCTCGGCGGCTTGCGAGGCCTGCAGCGCTGCGCCCATGTCGGCTTCGGCCTGGCGCAGCTCTTCGACTTCGCCGCGGATCGCCTCGAGCGCGCGCTGGTGCTGCTGCGCCGCGGCGGCGCGCGTGGTGAGCTCGGCCGCTTGGGACCGCAGCCGCGCGAGTTCGGCCTCGGCCGGGGCGAGCGCCTCGCGCGCCTTGGCGGCCTCGTCCTGAGCCGCGGTGTGCGCGTTGCGCAGATCGTGCAATTCGTCGGCGAGGAGCAGCGCGGCGAACAGCAGGTTCTGTGCTTCCTGCGGGCTGAGCTGCGGCATCGACTGCAGCTTGGCGTCGATCGCCCCGCCGAGCCGGCCGACGTGCGCCTCCTCCCCGGGGGCGCAGGCGACCTTGTAGGTGCGTCCGCCAATGGCCAGCGCGACTTCGCTCATTTGCCGAGCTCCGCGATCAGTTCGTCCAGTTCTTTCAGCGAGTTGCCGACGATCTCTCGTAGGTTTTCATGCCGCACCACCAGTGCTGAGACCGACGGCGGCGCGGGCCGCAGCGTTTCGGCGGCGTCGGCGATCCGCGCCAGCGCAGCCTCTATCCTGCGCACCGCTGCTTCTGTCCGATCCCCCGTCATCGCGGACAATTTATCGCCAAACGGCCGCCCGCGCAAAGGCTTGGGCGGGCCTGTTGATAAGTGCTGTGCGGACAGCGTGCGGGGGCGCCCCGGGGACGGGGGGGCGCTTCGCTTGACCTCGCCCGGTGCGTTTCGCAAAGGGTCCGCGCGCGAATCACCCGCCCTGCTGGAGCTTCCTCGGATGAGCCTCGATACCGCCCGCCTGGGGCCCATGGCGAACGCCATCAGGGCGCTGTCGATGGACGCGGTGCAGGCTGCGAACTCGGGCCACCCGGGAATGCCGATGGGCATGGCCGATGTCGCGACGGTGCTGTTCTCCAAGTACCTCAAGTTCGATCCCGCTGCGCCCGATTGGCCTGACCGCGACCGCTTCGTGCTCAGCGCGGGGCACGGATCGATGCTGATCTACAGCCTGCTCTATCTCTCCGGCTACGGCTCGCCGACGATCGACGACATCAGCAATTTCCTTGCACTCGGCAGCGTCTGCGCCGGGCACCCGGAGAACTTCCTTATTCCCGGCGTCGCGTGCACCACCGGCCCGCTGGGCCAGGGGCTCGCGATGGCGGGGGGCCTGGCGATCGCCGAGCGGCACCTCAACGCGGTGTACGGCGAGGCCCTGGTCGATCATCACACCTGGGTTTTGGCGGGCGACGGCTGCCTGATGGAAGGGGTCAACCACGAAGCGATCGGCCTTGCGGGCAACTTGCGGCTGGGCCGGCTCAAGGTGCTGTGGGATTCGAACGCGATCACCATCGACGGATCGACCGCGCTGTCCACCTGCGAGGACATCCCCGCGCGCTACCGTGCCGCCGGGTGGCACGTGATCGCGTGCGACGGGCACGATTTCGCCGACATCGACCGCGCGCTGGGTGAGGCGGCCGCGCACGATTCCTCGCCGGTGCTCGTCGAATGCCGCACGGTGATCGGCAAGGGCGCGCCGAACAAGCAGGGCACCAGCGGCGTGCACGGTTCGGCCCTGGGCGCGGACGAAGTCGCCGCCGCGCGCACCGCGCTCGGGTGGGACGCGTCGGCGTTCGAGGTGCCCGAGACGATCCTTGAGGACTGGCGTGCGACCGGGACACGCGGCGCGGCGGCGCACCGCGAGTGGCATGGGCGGCTGGACCAGTCGGGCAAGGCCGCCGAGTTCAAGGCGCGCATGGCGGGCGATGTGCCGGCGGGCGTGCTCGACGATTACATCGCGGGGCTCCTCGCCGAACCCAAGACCGTCGCCACCCGCAAGGCGAGCGAGATGGCGCTCGAGGTGCTCACCGCGACCATCCCCGCGATGATCGGCGGCTCGGCCGACCTCACGGGCTCGAACAACACCAAGACCAAGGCCACCGCGCCGCTCACCGCCGAGGATTACGGCGGGCGCTACATCTACTACGGCATCCGCGAATTCGGCATGGCCTGCGCGATGAACGGGATGGCTCTGCACGGCGGGGTGATTCCCTACGGCGGGACCTTCCTGATCTTCAGCGACTATTGCCGCAACGCCGTGCGCCTCAGCGCGCTGCAGCAGACCCGCGCGATCTACGTGTTCACGCACGACAGCATCGGCCTCGGCGAGGATGGGCCGACGCACCAGCCGATCGAGCAGCTGATGAGCCTGCGCCTGATCCCAAATCTCGACGTGTTCCGGCCGTGCGACGTGGTTGAGACCGCCGAGTGCTGGGCGCTGGCGCTCTCGACCCCGGAAACGCCATCGGTCCTCGCGCTGAGCCGGCAGAACCTGCCGCAGCTGCGCAGCGGAGGCGGCAACCTGTCGGCCAGGGGCGGCTACCGGCTGCGCTCCGCGAAGGCCGCGCGCAAGGTCGTGCTGATCGCCACCGGCTCCGAGGTCGAAGTGGCCTGCGCCGCCGCGGAGGCTCTCGAAGGCGAGGGCGTCGGCGTGGACGTGATTTCAATGCCTTGCATGGAGCTGTTCGCAGCGCAGGACGAAGCCTATCGCCGCGATCTGCTCCCGGCGGGCACGCTCAAGGTCTCGATCGAGGCGGGGGTGACGCTGGGCTGGGAGCGCTGGGTCGGCAGCGACGGGCTGACGATCGGCCTCGACCGCTTCGGCGCATCCGCTCCGGCGGAGGATCTCTACGACAAAGTCGGCTTCACCGCGAAAGCCATCGTTCCCAAAATCAAAGCCAGACTGGGCATTTAGCAGGAGCTTCTTACATGGCGACCAAGGTTGCGATCAACGGTTTCGGGCGCATCGGGCGGCTCGTCGCGCGCGCCATTCTCGAGCGGTCGGACCACGATCTCGAGCTCGTCTCGATCAACGATCTGGCCGACACGAAGTCGAACGCGCTGCTGTTCCAGTTCGACAGCACCCACGGGCGCTTCCCGGGCACGGTCGAGACCGACGGCAACGATCTGGTGGTGAACGGCAAGCATATCCACGTCACCGCCGAGCGCGATCCGGGCAAGCTGCCGCACAAGGCCAACGGGATCGACATCGTGCTCGAGTGCACCGGCTTCTTCCAGTCGGAAGAGGCGAGCCGGCCGCACCTCGATGCCGGCGCCAAGCGCGTGCTGATCTCGGCGCCGGCGACGGGCGTGTCGAAGACGATCGTCTACGGCGTCAACCAGGACACGCTGACTGCCGAGGACCTGATCGTCTCGAACGCGAGCTGCACCACCAACTGCCTCGCACCGGTTGCCAAAGTCCTCAACGAAGCCGTTGGAATCGAACGCGGTTTCATGACCACGATCCACAGCTACACCAACGACCAGCGGATGCTCGACCAGATCCACAAGGACCTGCGCCGGGCGCGCGGCGGGGCGCAGAACATGATCCCCACCACCACCGGCGCGGCGCGCGCGGTGGGGTTGGTTCTCCCTGAACTGAAGGGCAAGCTAGACGGTTCGTCGGTCCGGGTGCCGACGCCGAACGTGTCGCTGATCGATCTCGTGTTCACCCCCCGGCGCGACACCACCGCCGAGGAACTCAACGCTGCGCTGAAGGCGGCCGCCGACGGCAAGATGAAGGGCGTGCTCGACTATACCGACCAGCCGCTGGTTTCGAGTGATTTCAATCACTACCCGGCGTCTTCTACCGTCGATTCGCTGGAGACTGCGGTGCTCGAAGGCAAGCTGGCGCGGGTGGTTTCGTGGTACGACAACGAGTGGGGCTTCTCCAACCGGATGATCGACACCGCCGGGGTGATGGCCGGGCTCATCTAAAAGAAGAGCCCCGCTCATCCTGAGCTTGTCGAAGGATGCCAGCGCGGCGCGAGCGCCCTTCGACAGGCTCAGGGCGAGCGGAGTTGGTACATGGGACGATTCAAGACCCTCGATGATCTCCCCGCGGACATCCGCGGCAAGGTTGCGCTTGTCCGGGTCGACCTCAACCTGCCGATGCACGAAGGGCGGGCGTCGGACGTGACGCGGGCCGAGGCGAGCGCGCCGACGATCCTCGAACTCGCCGACGCGGGGGCCAAGGTGCTGCTGCTGGCGCATTTCGGGCGGCCCAAGGGCGAGCGCTATTCGACGATGAGCACCAGCGTCGTCCAGGGCGATGTCGAGCGCGTGCTCGGGCGCGAGGTCATGTTCATCTCCGAGGTGACCGGCCCGGTGGTCGAGCAGTCGCTCGGCATCCTGCGGCCCGGCGACATCGGGCTGCTCGACAACGTGCGGTTCTGGCCCGGCGAGGAGACGAACGATCCCGAGTTCGCCCGCGCGATGGCGGCGAATGCGGACTTCTACGTCGACGATGCGTTTTCCGCCGCGCACCGCGCGCATGCGAGCACCGAGGGGGTAACGCATTTCCTGCCATCCTACGCCGGTCGCGCGATGGAGAAGGAACTGACCGCGCTCGACGCCGCGCTCGGCAACCCCGAAACGCCGGTCGCGGCGGTGGTGGGCGGGGCCAAGGTCTCGACCAAGCTGGCGGTGCTCGAGAACCTCGTGGGGCGCGTGCAGCACCTCATTATCGGCGGCGGAATGGCCAACACCTTCCTCGCCGCGCGCGGGGTCGACGTCGGCAAGTCGCTGTGCGAGCACGACCTGGCGGACACCGCGCGCGCGATTCTCGACAAGGCGGAGCACGCCGGCTGCACGGTGCACCTGCCGTACGACGTGGTCGTGGCGCAGGAGTTCGCCGCCAACCCGCCATCTTTGCGCACCTGCAACGTCCACGAGGTCGCTCCGGACGAGATGATCCTCGACATCGGCCCTCAGGCGGTCGAAGCGCTGGCGGACGTGCTCAAGACCTGCCGCACGCTGGTGTGGAACGGCCCGCTCGGCGCGTTCGAGACGCCGCCGTTCGATGCCGCGACCGTGGCGCTGGCGCGCACCGCGGCGGCGCTGACGCAGGAAGGCTCGCTGGTCTCGGTCGCCGGCGGCGGCGACACGGTCGCCGCGCTCAACCACGCCGTGGTGGCGCGCGAGTTCACTTATGTCTCGACCGCCGGGGGCGCGTTCCTCGAATGGATGGAGGGGCGCGAATTGCCCGGTGTGAAGGCGCTGATGCAATGAGCGAGAACGAGGCCGTCGGCGAGCAGGTCGGCACGGGCGGGGGCTTTGTAACGGTCACCGAAGGCGAGTTCGCCGGGTGGAAGACCTGGCAGAGCGATGCGTTCGAGCAGCGCGCCGGCCCGTTCTACGAGAAGGTCGACGAAAACGGAGAGCGCGTCTGCGCCTTCCGCGCCGAGCCGCGGCACATGAACGGCGCGGGGTTCATGCACGGCGGCTGCCTGATGACGTTCGCCGATTCGGCGCTGTTCACGATCGCGCATCCGGCGATGCAGGGCAGCCGCGGGGTGACGCTGCACCTGACCGGCGACTTCCTCGATCCGGCTCGCGTGGGCCAGCTGATCGAAGCGCGCGGCGAAGTCGTGCGAGCAGGCGGCAAGACGATCTTCGTCGCCGGCAAGATCACCGCTGACGGGCAGCCCGTGCTGCGCTTCGACGGCATCATCCGCAAGGTCGCCGGCCCCCGCTGAGCCCGGTTGCGGCACTGCGCACGGCTGGCTAAGGCGCGCGCTCGCGCATTCGTATGCACAAGCCACAGGGATAGCCATGAACCACCAGGAAATGACCGACCGCATCGCCACCGGGCAGGGCTTCATCGCCGCGCTCGACCAGTCGGGCGGGTCGACTCCCAAGGCGCTGCGCGGGTACGGCCTTTCCGACGACGCCTGGACCGGCGAGGACGAGATGTTCGCGGCCATCCACGCTATGCGCGAGCGGATTGTCGAGAGCCCCTGCTTCGGCAATGGCAAGGTGCTCGGCGCGATCCTGTTCGAGAAGACGATGGACGGCGCGAGCGGCGGCAAGCCGGTGCCCGAGCGGCTCAAGGAGCGCGGCATCGTGCCGTT
>JBQCFR010000323.1:0-5627 GCA_051958885.1 Tsuneonella sp. | reverse complement strand
GAAACCGCCGAGGCGCCGGCGCCCGCCGGGCCAGTGTTCATCGAAGCGCGCCAGCCAGCGCTGTAAGCGCGAGGGTTCGTCGGCCACTTTGAAGGACGCGCTGTCGGCGTGGAGCATCGAACCTCTGCTTCGCCCCCCGGCGCGTTCGCGCGCCTCTTAATGCAGTGCGGCCGCGAATGCTATCGCGTGTGCGCGGGGCTCACGCCCGCGGCGGCTGGCGGCGGTAGCTTAGTGCTTCGGCTACATGGATGCGGCCCACTTGCTCCGCGCCGGCGAGGTCGGCGATCGTGCGCGCCACGCGCAGCATGCGGGTGTAGCCCCGCGCGGAGAGGCGCATCGCCTCGGCCGCCTGCATCAGCAGCTTGCGGCCCGGCTCGTCGGGCGTGGCAAAAGCTTCGAGCGGGCCGCCGTCGAGTTCGGCATTGGTGCGCGCGCCGGTCTCCTCGAAGCGGGCGGTCTGGACCGCGCGCGCGGCGGCCACCCGCGCGGCGACTTCGGCGCTGCCTTCCGCCGGCGGCGGCAGACCGAGGTCGGCGGCGCTGACCGGATCGACTTCGACGTGCAGGTCGATCCGGTCGAGCATCGGGCCGGAGACCTTGCTCTGGTAGTCTGCGGCGCAGCGCGGCGCGCGGCTGCAGGCGAGCGCCGGATCGCCCAGATGCCCGCAGCGGCACGGGTTCATCGCCGCGACGAGCTGCACCCGCGCCGGAAAGCTGACGTGGGCATTGGCGCGCGCGACGTCGACTTTGCCGGTCTCCAGCGGCTGGCGCAGCGAATCGAGCACCGCGCGCTGGAACTCGGGCAGCTCGTCGAGGAACAGCACGCCGAGGTGCGCGAGGCTGACCTCGCCCGGACGCACGCGCAGGCCCCCGCCGGTGAGCGCGGCCATGCTCGCCGAATGATGCGGCGCGCGGAACGGGCGCGTGCGGCTGATCCGGCCGCCTTCGAGCGTGCCGGCGACCGAGGCGACCATGCTCGTCTCGAGCGCTTCGGCGGGCGTCAGCGGCGGCAGGACGCCCGGCAGGCAACTCGCGAGCAGGCTTTTGCCCGCGCCCGGCGGGCCGATCATCAGCATGTTGTGCCCACCCGCCGCGGCAATCTCGAGCGCGCGCTTGGCGGTCTCCTGCCCCTTGACCTGCTTGAGGTCGGGCCCATGGCCCGGCTCCTCGACTTCGCCGGGTTGCGGGTCGGGCAGGCGCTGCGTGCCCTTGAGATGGTTGAGCAGGCTCACGAGGTCCGGCGCCGCGATCACCGGGACGCCGCTGGCCCAGCGCGCCTCGGGTCCCTGCACCGCGGGGCAGATCAGCCCCGCTTCTTGCTCGCTCGCGTGCATCGCCGCGAGCAGCACGCCGGGCGAGGGGGCGATGCGGCCGTCCAGGGCCAGCTCGCCGACGGCGACCCAGTCGCCGAGCTGCTCGGCGTCGGTCACACCCATCGCGGCGAGCAGCGCCAGCGCGATCGGCAGGTCGTAGTGGCTGCCTTCCTTGGGCAAGTCGGCGGGCGAGAGGTTGACCGTGATTCGCTTGGGCGGCAGCGACAGACCCATTGCCGAGAGCGCCGAGTGGACCCGCTCGCGGCTTTCGCCGACCGCCTTGTCCGGCAGGCCGACGAGATTGAAGCGCGGGAGGCCCGGGGCGATCTGGCACTGCACCTCGACGGCGCGCGCCTCCAGCCCGAGATAGGCCACCGTCCGGACCAGTGCGACCACGAATACCCCCTGTCGCGCGGGGTTCTGGCGGGAAAGACCGAGCGTGTCGAGTGGGTTAACCGTACCTCGTGCATCGCCGACCGGGGCGAGCGAGGGCCCATGGTCAACGCTTCTGCAAGCATGACCCTTTCCCATTCGGCAAGCGGGCGGGGCGCATGGCACGCTGGTGCGCAGCATCGCCGCCCTGCTCCTCGCGCTCGCCGCCTTGGCCGCTGTCCCCGTGCGGGCGCAGACGGCCGAGACGACCGTCGTCGAGGAATGGGTCGCGGTGGAGACCGCCCGGCGCTTCGTTCCATCCACGCCCGCGGCCATTCCGCCGGGAATCGCCGAGTACGGACCCTTCCGCGTGCTCGACGATACCCACGCCGCGCTGGTCGACGTCACCGATGCGGCCAGCCCGGCGGCGTTCGCGGCGATGCTGCGCGCATATCCCCGCCTCGCCACGCTCGAGATGGTCGAGTGTCCCGGCACCGACGACGACCAGGCCAACTTCCGCGTCGGGCGGATGATCCGCGCCGCCGGCCTGGCGACGCACGTCCCCGCGGGCGGCTCGGTGCGCTCGGGCGCGGTCGAGTTGTTCCTCGCCGGCGCGACGCGGCTTATCGATGACGGCGCGGAGTTCGCGGTGCATGCGTGGAAGGACGAATACGGGCGCGAGCCGGGCGATCTCGCCGCCGATTCGCCGGAAAACCGCGCCTATCTCGATTACTATGCCGAGATGGGTATGCCGCGGGGCGAGGCGCGGGCGTTCTACGCGATGACCAATTCGGTGCGAAATGCGGACGCGAAATGGCTCACCGCGCAGGACATGCGCGGCTGGCTGGCGGCAGAAGATGCGGCGCCCGCGCAGGTGCTCACGCCTGCGATAGCCTATCTTGACTTGAACTCGCGGTTCCCTTAGTCGCGCGCCTCGAATGGCGGTCGCCTCTCGTAGGCGGCCCTTTTTGTTTCGAGTACCGAGGACATCATGAAGCGGACTTTCCAGCCCAGCAATCTCGTGCGCGCCCGCCGCCACGGCTTCTTCGCCCGCAAGGCGACCCCGGGCGGCCGCAAAGTCCTGCGCGCCCGCCGCGCCCGCGGCCGCAAGAAGCTCTGCGCCTAATTCTTTGCGCCTCAATCGCCGGCGGCCGCGTCCGCGGCCTTAGGCTTCCGGCCTAACCGGCCGACGCGCGTTCGCGCTTGCGGGCTCCCGAACACGGAGCCCGTTTTTGCACCCATCTTCCAAGCGGTGTGTTAGTCGCCTATATCTCTCCTCATGGCGCTTCAGACCATCCGCAAGCGGGGCGATTTCCTCGCGGCGAATCGCGGGATCCGGGTGGCGCGGCCGGGGTTCGTGTTGCTTGCGCATCCCAACGGCGGGCGCGGCAAGCGGTTCGGGGTCACTGTCACCAAGAAGATCGGCAACGCGGTGGTGCGCAACCGCCTGAAGCGGCGCGTCCGCGAGCTGCTGCGCGCCGCGCTGCCCGAGCAGGGCCTCGCCGATCACGACCATGTCCTCATCGGGCGCGACGGCGGCGTGGAGCGCGACTTCGCCCGCTTGCGCGAGGAGCTCTCCGCCGCGCTCGCCCGCGCGGCCGCCGGCAAGGGCGATCCGCCGCGCAGGCGAAAGGGTCCTCCCCCAGCGGGGGTGGGGGACCACCCGCAGGGGGGTGGAGGGGCAAGGGTGGGAAGCCCATCGCCGCCGGTGCCCCACCACCATGCTTCGCATGGTCCTCCTCCTCGTTCCGAGGAGGAGGACCGATGAAACACCTCCTCGTCCTTATCGCCCGCGGCTGGCAGCTCGGCCCGAGCCGCATCCTGCCGCCGTCGTGCCGCTACGCGCCGAGCTGTTCGCAGTACGCCATCGACGCCTTGCAGAAGCATGGGGCAATCAAGGGTGGATGGTTGGCGGTGAAGCGTATATTGCGCTGCCACCCTTGGGGCGGGCACGGCTACGACCCGGTGCCCTGATGCCTTGCCGGTCTTCTCAGAATTCGGGATTTCACGTTGGATAACCAGCGCAACCTCCTTTTTGCCGTGGTGCTGTGCGGCCTACTGCTGCTCGGCTGGAACTGGGCGATCGAGCGGTACTATCCGCAGCCCGCCGCGCCCGCGCACAAGGAGCAGCCGGCCGCGGCGCCCACTCACGAGGAGACGACCAAGGCGAAGCCGACGCGAGAGGGCGGGCTGACCGATCCACTGCTCCAGGCCGAAGAGCGGCGCGACCTCGCGGCCGACCTCCATTCGCCGCAGCGGGTGGCGATCGCCGCGCCCGAGATCGCCGGTTCGATCAACCTCATCGGCGCGCGGATCGACGACGTGGTGCTCAAGTCCCACCGGGAGACGGTGAAGAAGGACAGCGGCCCGGTCCGCATGTTCTCGCCGCAGGGCACGCCCGCGCAGCAGTTCGCGCAGTTCGGCTGGGTCGGGCAGGGCGTCAAAGTGCCTGACGCGCAGACGCTGTGGCAGGCGAGCGGCGGCCCGCTCTCGCCCGCGAGCCCGGTCGCGCTGACCTGGAACAACGGCGCCGGGCAGACCTTCCGCATCGATCTCACGATCGACGCCAACTACATGATTACCGCCAGGCAGTCGGTCGCCAACACCGGCGCCGCCCCGGTGATCGTCCAACCCTATGCGCTGATCAACCGCACCAGCAAGACCGCTAGCCTCGACCAGTGGACCATCCACTCGGGGCCTATCGGCTATTTCGGTGACGGGGTGCAATTCGGCCCGAACTATTCCGACCTCGCCGAAAGCGGCAAGCAGTCCCCAGACGGACGCGCCGGGTGGATCGGCTTCACCGACATCTACTGGCTGTCCGCGCTGATCCCGCAGAAGGACGGCGCCGCCGATGCCGACTTCCGCAGCCTCGGCGGCGACCTCTTCCGCGCCGACGTGATCTACCAGCCGATCACCGTGTCGCCCGGCCGCATGGTCGGCCGCACGACGCGGCTGTTCGCCGGCGCCAAGGACGTCGACGTGCTCGGCGCTTATGCCGATGCCGGGGTCACCGGCTTCGACAACGCCATCGACTGGGGCTGGTTCGGCGTGGTCGAGAAGCCGATCCACTGGCTGCTCGCGACCCTCTACGGCCTGGTCCACAACTTCGGCGTGGCGATCATCCTGCTCACCCTAATCGTCCGCGGGGCGATGTTCCCGATCGCGCAGAAGCAGTTCGCGAGCATGGCCGCAATGCGCGCGATCCAGCCCAAGATGAAGGCGATCCAGGAACGCTACAAGGACGACAAGCAACGCCAGCAGCAGGAGATCATGGCGCTTTATAAGAGCGAGGGCGTCAATCCGCTCGCGGGCTGTCTGCCGATCCTGCTGCAGATCCCGATCTTCTTCGGGCTCTACAAGGTGCTGATGATCTCGATCGACATGCGCCATAAGCCGTTCGTCTTGTGGATCCGCGATCTCTCGGCGCCCGATCCCGCGCATATCCTGAACCTCTTCGGGCTGCTTCCGTTCACCCCGCCGGGCTTCCTCGCGATCGGGCCGCTGGCGATCCTGCTCGGCATCTCGATGTTCCTGACCTTCCGGCTCAATCCGCAGTCGGCGGACCCGGTGCAGGCGCAGATGTTCAAGTTTATGCCGTGGATCCTTATGTTCGTGATGGCACCGTTTGCCGCGGGGCTGCTGATCTACTGGATCACCTCGAACCTGCTCACGCTGGCGCAGCAGAGCTACCTCTATTCGAAGCACCCGCAGCTCCGCGCGCAGGCCGCGAAGGACAAGCAGGACGCCGACCGCGCCGCCGCGCGCGATGCGAAGGCGAAGGGGTGACCTCCGACGACGCTGCGGACCTGGAGGAACGCGCGCGCAAGCTGCTCACCGGGCGCGTCGAATTCCTGCTCTCGGCGCCGCAACTAAGGTTCCTTCCCGAACCCGACGCGCCCGAGATTGCGTTCGCGGGCCGATCGAACGTGGGCAAGAGCTC
>JBQCFR010000322.1:0-3518 GCA_051958885.1 Tsuneonella sp. | reverse complement strand
CAGACCGCACACCGCACGGTCGGCGTGGCGGTGGCGGGCGCGCGCGGCGGCTTTGCGCACCCGCTCACGAGCTACACCCTGCCCTTCGCGGTCGAGACGGCGCTGGCGATCGCCCGCGCCGCCGACCTGCCGGGCGAGCAGCTCGCCGCGATGCTCGAGTTGCGCGCGCGCGATCACTGGCGCGCCACCGCCTTCTACCGCCGGCTCGGCCGCATGCTGTTCGGCGCTGCGCGGCCAGACGAGCGCTACAAGGTGTTCGAGCATTTCTACCGCCTGCCGGCTCCGCTCGTCGAACGCTTCTACGCCGCCCGCTCGACCCGCGCCGACTGCGCCCGCGTGCTGTGCGGCAGGCCGCCGGTGCCGGTGCTCGCGGCGATCGGCGCGCTCGCCGGCGAGGGTGCGCCCCTCGCGAGGAAGGCGGCATGAGCGCCGAGGGCAAGAAGGCCTGCGTCATCGGCAGCGGTTTCGGCGGCCTGGCGCTCGCGATCCGCCTGCAGTCCGCGGGCGTGCAGACCACCATCGTCGAGACGCGCGACAAGCCCGGCGGGCGGGCATACTTCTGGGAGAAGGACGGCTTCACCTTCGACGCCGGCCCCACCGTCATCACCGATCCGCCGTGCCTGGAGGAGCTCTGGTCGATCAGCGGCCACGCGATGGCGGACGATGTCGAGCTGATGCCGGTCATGCCGTTCTACCGGCTCAACTGGCCGGACGGCGTCAACTTCGACTATTCCAACAACGAAGCGCAGCTGCGCGCCGAGATCGACCGCGTCGCACCCGGAGATCTCGCCGGATATGAAGAGTTTCTGCGCTATTCCGCAGGCGTTTTCGAGGAAGGCTACGTCAAGCTCGGCACCGTCCCGTTTCTCGACTTCGCGAGCATGATCAAGGCCGCGCCGGCGCTCGCCAAGTACCAGGCGTGGCGCTCGGTCTATGCCACGGTCGCAAAGTTCGTGAGGAGCGAGAAGCTGCGCGAGGCGCTCTCGTTTCATACGCTGCTCGTGGGTGGCAACCCGATGACCACCAGCGCGATCTACGCGCTGATCCACAAGCTGGAAAAGGACGGCGGCGTGTGGTGGGCGCGCGGGGGCACCAACCGGCTTGTCGCAGGGCTCGTGCGCCACTTCGAGCGGCTCGGCGGCACGCTGCGCCTCGGCGACGCAGCCGTGCGGGTCCACACGATCGGCAACCGCGCGACCGAAGTGGAAACCGCCAGCGGGTGGAAGGAGCGGTTCCACGCGGTCGCCAGCAACGCCGACATCGTGCACAGCTACAGGGACCTGCTCGGAACTACAAAGCGTGGGAAGGACCAGGCGAAAAGCCTTGCCCGCAAACGCTTTTCCCCCAGCCTGTTCGTTGTCCACTTCGGGCTGGAGGGCGCTTGGCCCGGCATTCCGCACCACATGATCCTGTTCGGCCCGCGCTACAAAGGCCTGCTCGACGACATTTACGACAACGGCGTGCTGCCGGCCGATTTCTCGATCTACCTGCATCATCCGACGGTGACGGACCCCAGCATGGCGCCGCCAGGCAAGAGCACGTTCTACGCCCTCGTGCCCGTCGCGCACATGGGAAAGCTGGCGATCGACTGGGAGCAGGTCGGCCCGCTGCTGGCCAGGCGCATACTCGACGAGGTCGGACGCCGGCTGATCCCCGACATCCACGACCGCATCGTGACTCAGTTCCACTACGCCCCGCGCGACTTCGCACATGATCTCAATGCCCATCTCGGCAGCGCATTTTCGCTGGAACCGATCCTCACCCAAAGCGCATACTTCCGCGGCCACAACCGCGACGACGCGATCGGCAATTTCTACCTCGTCGGCGCGGGCACGCACCCGGGCGCCGGCATCCCCGGCGTAGTCGGAAGCGCCAAGGCGACCGCGGGGCTCATGCTGAAGGACCTGAGCGAATGAAGTGTTCTGAAATCCTCCCCGGGACGGGGAGGTGGCAGACGCCAACGGCGGCTGACGGAGGGGACTCTCCGCGGGCCAACGCGCTATCGGAGAGTCCCCTCCACCATGCTTCGCATGGTCCCCCTCCCCGTTCCGGGGAGGAATTATGAACCGTATCGCCGTCTACTGCGGTTCAGCCACGCCCGCCGATCCGCGCTATCTCGAGCTCGCCCGCGAGGTCGGCCGCGGCCTTGCGGAGCGCGCGATCGGCGTGGTTTACGGCGGCGGGCGGCTCGGGCTGATGGGCGCGGTGGCGAGCGGCGCACTCGATGCGGGCGGCGAGGTCATCGGCGTGATTCCTCACGCGCTCGCCAATTCCGAAGTCGCCAATCACGACTGCACCGAGCTGCACACCGTTTCAGGCATGCACGAGCGCAAGGCGGCCTTCACCGACCTATCCGACGGGTTCGTGACGATCCCCGGCGGCGTCGGCACGATGGACGAGCTGTGGGAAGCGGTGAGCTGGGCGCAGCTCGGCTATCACGCAAAGCCGGTCGGCCTGCTCAACGCGTTCGGGTTCTACGACCACCTGATCGCCTTCAACCGCCACATGGCCGAAGTCGGCTTCGTCCGCCCGGCGCACCAGGGCATCATCATCGCCGACGAGTTCCTGCCCGCGCTGCTCGACAAGATGGCCGCCTACCGGCCGCACACCCCGATCTTCGCGATGACTGCGAGCGAGCTGTGAAGCAGCCACAGCCCCGCCGCCCGAGGCGCCCCAGGCGGATCGTTCCCCGCATGCTCGCGCCGTCGCGCATTCTGCGCGCGACGCCCGCGCAGGCAGGCGGCGGACGCGAGCGCGAGGACCTGATCGACGAGGCCGAGCGCTCGATCGAGCGGGGCTCCAAGAGCTTCGCCGCCGCCAGCCGCCTGTTCGACCGCGACACCCGCGAGCGCGCGTGGCTGCTCTATGCCTGGTTCCTCCGCTGCGACGATCGCGCCGATGCGGAGGAGCTCGGCGGCGACCTCGGCGAGCAGGAGGGCGCCGAGCGCCGCGTGATGGGCATTCGCCTGCTCACCGAACGCGCGTTCGACGGACTGCCCACCGCCGACCCGGCGTTCGACGCGCTCGGTCTCGTCGCCAAGGAATTCGGGCTCACGCGCGAGATGGCCGACGACGTCATCATGGGGTTCGAGCTCGACGCCGCCGGCTGGCGCCCCCGCAGCGAAATGGACCTCGCGCGCTACTGCTACCACGTCGCGGGCGCGGTCGGGGTGATGATGGCGGCGGTCATGGGCGTGCCCAGGGACGACGCTTGGATGCTCGACCGCGCGTGCGACCTCGGGATCGCCTTCCAGCTCGCCAATATCGCGCGCGACCTAGACGAGGACGACAAGGCGGACCGCTGCTACCTGCCGGTCGAGTGGCTGGTCGAGGAGGACATCGAGCCCGGCCAGCAGATGAAGCCGCATCACCGCGGTGAGCTGGTCGAGATGGCCGAGCGGCTCATCGCCCGCATGGAGCAGCATCTCGCGGCTGCCAGGCTCGGCGCGGCCCGCCTCCCCTTCCGCAGCCGCTGGGCGGTGCTCGCCGCGGCGCGGATCTACGGCGCGATCGGGGAG
>JBQCFR010000321.1:0-7925 GCA_051958885.1 Tsuneonella sp. | reverse complement strand
TCTTCGGATCAGCCCCCGATGCTCAGATCGCCGCCTGTGCCCGCGCCGCCGGCAGCGCTCGTGTCGAGGCTCAATGCGGTCGAATCGATCGTGACTGCCGCGCCGCCTGCGTTGAAGGTGACCGTACCGCCCGTAGCGTCGCCGCCGGCTCCGCCCGTCGTTCCGGTGCCGTAGCCGCCCGCGCCGCCGACTGCCGCCGCAAAGAGCGACACCGGGGTGGGGCCGGATGGCGGCGGCAGGCTGACCTCGACCGGAATCGTGATCACCAGCGCCTTGAAGTCGGCTGTGCCCGAGAGCGCCTGAATGTCGATGGTGCCGGCCGTTGCTGCGCCGCCAGCGCCAGCGCCTCCCGCTCCCGCGCCGGCGAGCGCGTCCCCGCCGGCACCACCGTTCGCGTTCGCGCCGAGCAGAAGGATCCCGGTGGAGAAGCTGTCGCCCGCGGCGATCAGCGAAATGTTGCCGCCCCGCGCCGAACCGCCGCGTCCGGCGAAGTCTCCCGCCGCCGCTATCCCGCTGCCGCCGTTCTGTCCGGTGGCCGAGGCGCCGATGACGAGGCCGTTCGAGGTGAACGACCCGTCTTGGACGTCGATCGTGACGTCGCCGCCGGCGCCGTTACCGCCGTCGCCGACGAACTTGGTGTCCGACGTGGTGAGGGTGTTCGTGGAAATGGACAGGCCGGCGAAGGTGAGCGCGGCCCCTGCGTTCTGGCCCGTCACGGTCACGTTGCCGCCGCGCGACACCGCGCCGGTCATGTCGCCGCCGCGCGGCAACTGGACCGTCGTGTCGATATCGGTCGCGCCGGTCACCGTGAGGGTGCTCGCATCGGCGAGCAGCGAGACGTCGCCGCCGGTGTTGACCGCGCGGCCGCCGGCCGACAGCGCTTCGGTGACGTTCGCCGTCAGCGTCGCGGTGTCGGCGGTGATCGCGGATCCGTTCGTTCCCTCGATGCTGATGTCGCCGGCAGTCTTGTCTGCCGCGTAGCTCGGCGCGCCATCGGTGGTGTCGGTGATGCTGCTGTCGAGGGTTACCGCGCCGAGGTTGATGGTCGAGGCGTCGGCGAACACGCCGATCGAGCTCGCAAATCCCGCAGCGTTCGAGCCGCGGTTGTCGTGGCTTCCGTCGATGGAGAGATAGGGGAACGTCAGCGTCGAGCCGTTGTTGGCGATGATCGAGATATCGCTCGGGATCGAGAACACCGCACCCGAACGCCCGAACGACGTGGCGGAGATCGTCGCGTCGTCGGCAAACGTCACCGACGCCGCGTCGAGCTCCATGTCCACGCCCGCGCGGAACACGGTCCCCGCAATGGCATTGCCCGCCGCGTCGAACGACGCACCGGCAAAGCCGTTGGCGTTCACATCGAGGCTGCCCGCGGTGTGCGTGCCGTTCTGGTAGCCGAGGAACACATCGCCCGCGGAGGCCATGTTGTCCTGCGCAACGCTGTTGTCGGTGCCGCTCGAGGCGTGCGCGCTGCTGTCGATCGTCAGTCCGCCGGCGAGCGCGGTCGACCCGTCGCTGAAGGACAGCGAGACGTTTCCTCCCAACGCCTGCCCGCCCACGAGCGCCGACGAAGGACCACCGTCCGAGGCATTGACCGCCGCGTCGGCATGAGTCTGCAGCGAGGTTTGCTGCCCTACGTTGAACGCCGAGCCGGCCCCGCTCATCGCGATGTCGATGTCACCGCCGGCGGCGCCGCCCGCCTGGCCGAATCCGAAGCCGGCGCGCGCCGACGTGTCGATCGTGGCCGAACCGGTCACGTTCACCTGCGATCCGGTGAGCGAGATGCCGACATCGCCGCCGACGGCATTGCTGCCCACGCCAGCGGGGGTGAAGTCGTCCGTTCCCACCGCGGATGTCGTCAGCGCGAGGTTGCCGCCGACCTGGATGCCGTTCGCGGCACTCGGCGCTGCGACCCCGTTGGAGTCGGCCGAAATCCCGATACTCCCGCCGGTGGGTCCCTGCCCGGCCGCGAGCGAAAGATTGCCGCTGACGTTGAGCCCCGCGCCGTCGAACAGGGTAACCCCGATGTCGCCGCCGGCAGTGCCTGCGAAGTCCACCGGCCCAGGTGCAGACGCATCGCCAACCTTGATACCCGTTCCGTCTCCCGACCCCTGGAGCAGGATGTCGCCAGTTGCGGTTGCAGTGGTGTTCTCGAGGAACTGCGTGTCGGCCCCCGCGGCGTCTCCGATGTCGATGTTGCCGGTGCCGCTGGTCGCGCTTCCGGCGCTGAGCACGATGCTGCCATTGACTATTCCGGCCGAAGCCGCCGGTGCATAGCCGACGCTGCCGGTCACCAGCATGGTCAAGGCGTCGTTCTTGGGCACCGCGACCATCTGGATGCGCCGGTCGGTGCTCGATGCCGCCGCGGCGCCCGTGGTCGTGCCGGTGTGGACCAGCCCCTGGGTGTCGGTCGTGCCCGTCTGCACGACGATGTCGAACAGGCTGCCGCTGATCGTCATCGTCGCCTGCTCGGCGGCGATATAGGCCACGTTGCCCTCGGCATCGACGCGCCCGCCCATGTCGATCCGCGGGGCGAGGATGGCGAAGTATGAGTTCCCGCCGTAGGTTTGCACCTGCGCCGAATTGTCACCTGCCCCGCTGGTCGTCCACGGCTCGATCTTCACCGAGCTGCCGGGGTTGCTCGCGGCGAAGCTGAGCGTCGATCCGGTGCCGAGCACGTCCGACGTCGTGAGCACGAGGCTGCCGACATCGAACCGCCCGGTGCTGCCGACGATGATCCCGCCGGGGCTGTAGAAGAAGACGTTGCCGCCGATCGTGCCGAAACCGCCGGTGAACGAAGCGACCTGCCCGTCGAACCGTATGGCACGGGTCGCGTCGGTCGGCAGGATGCGGTTGACGACAGTGTAATTGCCCGCGTCGGAGAAGTAGAACAGGCTTTTGCCGTCGGGAAGGAAGCTGATCGGCCCGCCACCGGTGCCGGTGTCGTTCGGCGTCCAGTTCATCAGCAGATCGGTCGTCTGCACACGCACGAGATCGACGTTCGCGCTTGGCGTATAAGTGGCGTCGGCTGAGTTGTAGGTGGCGCTGGCCAGCACTGCCTGGCCTTGCGTTGTCGTGCTTTGCGCCGCGGCGGGCGCCGGCTGGAGCAGCGCGGTGGCGAGCGCCAGCGACGATGCGGCGAGCCACCGGCGGCGGGCGATCCGCGCATTTCGCGGCGATGTGCGACGACCCATACTCACGTCCTTCCCCGCCAGGCGCGGCAGTCTGCCCGGCATGTCATTTCCACGGCGCCAGCTGCACCGTCAGCGAGATCAGCCCGCGCACGTCGCGCGGGGTCGATGCGAAAGGCCGGTTGAGCGGCACGGCGAGCGCCGCGTCGAGCGTCGCGTGCCGCCCGATCGTCGCGCGCGCGCCGCCGCCTGCCGAGTAGATCCGATCGGGATCGCCGGGCACGCCCTTGTTCCACACGTTCATCACGTCGAAGAAGGCGAACGGCTGGACCGCGATGGCGTCGGGTCGCTTCGGCACCAGCGACCCGTAGGCGATCTCGCTCTGCAGCCCGTAACCGCTGTCGCCGATGACGATCCCCGGATCGTAGCCGCGGCCCGCGGTGTAGTTGCCGCCGGAGATTTCCTCGTAGGAAAACAGGGCGTCGGGCGACCACTGGAAGCGCGGCTTCAAGGAAAAGGTCAGCAGCGGGATCGGCCGCCAGTCGAGCCGCGCTTCTCCGCGCACGACGAACGCGGTCGGATCGCCGTCGGCCCGGGTCGGGATCACGGTCACGGGGGGCAGGCAGTTGACCAGCGCGGGGCCGCAGCCTTGCGAGGCCCCGAGGATGTCGAGGCCCTGCCGAAGCTCGAGCGAGCCCGCCATTGCCCACTTCGGTTCGACCGCCGAATAGCCGCCGCGGCCCATCAGACTGCCCGGATCGACCTGGTTGAAGTCCGCGCGCACATAGGCGACCGCGAGCGTATCCTTGTTGGTGCGGATGCCTTGCGTGTCGATCGTCTGGTCGACGTATTCGAGTCCTGCGGTGCCGAACAGGTTGCCGGCCTGCGAGCGCAGGAAGGGATAGGTCGCGTAGCCGTTCGCCACGATCGTGTCGGACTTCAGGCGGAAGCCGATGTCGGGCCGGGTCCGCGCGTAGGTGACCGAGGCGCCTAGCCGCAGGCCCTCGCCGCCGACGGTGAAGCTGTGCTGCGCGCTGCCGACGAGCTGTTCCTTGAAGTCGGCGGTGGAAAACGCGCTCAGCACCGTTTCATCGCCCAGGCCGGTGAGACCGTTCACCCGCACCCGGGCCAGTCCGCCGAAGCGCCCGACAGCCTTCGATCCGTAGTTCTGGATGTTGAGGTCGGCGAAAACCGGCGTGCGGCTCACGTTGATCACACCGACGACGTCGCCCGGCTGGCCGCCGCTCCCTTGCGGCATCGGCTGGAGCGACAGGCGCACGTCCATGCCAGGAACGTCGCGCGCCAGCAGCAGGTAGCGTTCGGCGTCCTTCACGTTGAAGGGGCCCTGCTGGCGAATCTTGTCGATGTAGCGCCGCAGCACCGCTTCGGAGGCGCCGGCGTCGCCGCGCACCTGGACATCGGCCATGTGCGCCAGCAGGACGTCGAACTTCACCGTCCCGGCGTCGATCTTCTGCGCCGGCACCTGGACCGCCGCGAGATATCCCTCTCGCCGAAGGATCGTCGCCGCCCGGTCGCGGATCTCGCACACCGCGGCGACCGGCAGCTCCTTGCCGACGAGGTCCTGCCAGGCCGGGGAGAGGGTGGCCGGATCGATCCCGTCGAGCCGGGCGAACTCCGCATGCTGGAACGTGAACTTGAGATCGGCGAACTGCGGATTCGCCAAGGGGCACGGTGCGCGCTCAACCCCTTCGTCGACGCTGAGGGCCTGCCCCTGCGTGCGCAGCCGCTCGTCGAGGTCGCCGCGGCGCACCTCTTCGCGAGTCGGCGCGATCGGGGGCTGCGGCGCGGCCTGCGCGTGCGCGGCCGGCGCGGCGAGCAGCGCGCCCACGCCCAGCGACGCCGCGATCGCTAGCTGCGCCGCACCGGCCATGGCCGCGGCCTTGCCCGCCAATCTCGCCCCCAGTGTCGTCATCAATGCTCCAGCTTTGCGTTCGCGGCGCCGCTTCCGCTGCTCGCGACGGTGGTGTCCTGCGACAGCAGCGGCCGCGCTGCGTCGCCGATGATCGCGAACCCGCCCCAGTAGTAGGGGTGCGAGGTCGCGGGATCGTCCATCAGCCTGGTCTCGGAGGCGCGCAGCGCTTCGCCCAGGTCCTTCGTGCGGCCTTCGCGGAACATCTGGTCCATCAGCCGCTCGGTCGCGTGGTACTGGTCGGGCGCGGGCCAGTGGCTCGCGAGCACTGCGCGTCCCCCCGCACCGATGAAGCTGCGCACCAGACCGTCGAGGGCGGTGCCTCCGCCGCTGCCCACGCCGGCCTCGCGGGTCGCCTCGATGCTCGCCCCGCCCGCGGTGTCGCAGGCGGAGAGGATCACCACGTCGGCATCGATGTCGAGATCGAATATCTCGTCGAAACTCAGCAGCCCGTCCGACTTTGCGTCGCCGAACGAAGTCAGCAGCGCCGGGCGCGCCGGGCACGGCGGCTTGGGCGGCGTCACCAGTCCATGAGTCGCGAAGTGGAGGATGCGGTACTGGTTGAGGTCGGGCTTGGCCTTGATCGCCTCGTCGGTGAACTGCGCCCCGGTGAGAATCTGCGAGTTCGCCGCGCCGATCGTTTGCTCGGCCGAGATCAGCTCCGCCTTGTCGATCGGGTGGTTCCAGGTCGCCACCGACCACCCGCACGGATCGCTTCCGGAGACCAGGTGGACCTTGATCGCCGCGCCGGGATCCTTGCCCACCGGCTGGTTGCTGCCGAGGCCGAGATATTCGCGCGACGCTTTCGAGCGGGGCGCGCGCCGGGCATCGACGAACGCCTGGGCGGACACCGCCGTGCTGACGTCGGTCGAGCGGCCGAGCCAGTTCACGCCGGTGAAGTCGAACGGATCGCCGCCGCCCTTCACCCGGCTGTCGTATGCCGCCACCGTAGCATCGTCCGCCACCAGGATGTTCACCGGCAGGCGCAGCATCGCGCCGTCGGGTTCGAAGATCAGGTGGTGCACTTGCGGCAGCCGGTCGGCTACGGGGCCGAAGAGCTGCTGGTAGAGCTTGCGCGCGCGGGCGATCTCGTACGGATAGGTGACGTTCTGCCCGCCCTCCTCGGTCGAGATCGAGGCGCGCAGCATGTCGACCTCGTAATCGAGATCGCTCTCGCTCGCCGGGACGCGCCAGGCCTTGGCCGTATCGCGGTCGAGGTAAAGCATGAACACGTCGCCGCCGACTTGCGCCATGCGCGCGTAAGCCTCGCCCGGCTTCAGCTCTGCGCGAAAATCGGCCAATGACAGCGAGCTCGGCGCGACCACGCGGTACTGCGGATAGGCCGCCAGCGCCGCCTGGGTGTGCTGCTGCTGCTCCTCGAGCAGTCCGATGCGCGCGGACAGGTCGGCGCGCTGCGCCGCCGCGTCGGCGGTGCCCGACTGGCCGAGAATCTGGTAGCGGATGCGGTCGCGCTCGATATCGCGCGCAAGGTCAGTCGATTGGCGGAAGAGCCGGGCCGCCTCGTCGGAATTGGCGCTGAGCTCGCGGGCGAGGATCGCCTGCGTCTCGGCGACGCCGGGGCGGATCAGCACTTGGGTCGCCTTGAAGAAGTCGTCGGCGAACCCGGGGTCGCTCTCGACTCTGGGCGCGGCGAAGCGGAAGTACGGCGCCAGCTGGTTGGCGAAGCCGACGATCGCGTCCCGCTTGCCCGCCGATTGGGTGATCACCTCGCGGTAGAGCGTCAGCGCGTCGGCATCCCGCCCGTGCCGCAGCAGGAATGCCGCCAGGCGAGCACGCGCGCCGCTGACCGCGCGCTGCTCGGGATAGCGTACCTCGAGCACCTGCACGGCGTTGCGCAGGTAATTCTCCGCCGCGCCGGTATCGCCCTGCCCTTCGGAAATCGCCGCCAGCTCGCTGAGCACTTGCGCGCGCAGCCGAGTGATCGAGGTAACCCGGCCGTCGCGCACCGCGGCGGCCTTGTCGTACGAATCGAGCAGCATCTTGCGCGCCTCGGCATCGCGGCCGAGCAGGCGCAGCGCGGTGCCGTTGAGCTGCAGCGCCTGCGCGTCGATGATCTCGGCGCGCTCCTGCGGGGTCAGCTTGAACTCGTCCACGAAGCCCAGCAGCCCGCCGTTGCCGTCGCCGTTGAGACGCGATGCGATGGGCCCTGAAATCTCCAGCGCGTGCTGCGCGCTTACCGCGCCGACCGGCTGCGCGCTGACCGGCTTGTTGAGCCGCGCGATCGCCACGGTCGGATCGCCCTCGTTCAGCAGGTGGATGGCTTCGTAATTGCGCTGCAGCCGCTCGGCGACCGGGTCGCCCAGCGTCTTGCCCTGCGCCTGCGCAAACAGCCGGTCGGCTTCGGCGAAATCGCCGAGGTTCGACTTCTGCAGCGCCCGGTTGACGAGAAACTCGGCCGGGTTGATCCCCGTGTCTTCACCCGGCGCCGATAGCCGCTGCTGGAGCGTTTCGAAGTACGCGGCCGCCTCGGCATAGTCGCCGCCGAGGTTTCTCCGGTAGCCTTCCGCCAGCGCCTGTTTGGGCTCGAGCGTTTCGGCCTGCACGCGGGCGAACGCGACCGGATCGCCGACGGAGGTCGTCGCCACGTCGATCTTTCCCGGCGCGACGGCATTGTCCGCAACCGAGCGCAGCGCGAGCAGGGTCGCGCTGTCGTATGCCGAGAACCCTTCCGCCGAGTAGGTGGTGGCGCCGCGCTGGAGATCGAAGATCGACCAACCGAGCTTGGTCCCGGACACCGTGCACTGCCGCCGGGTGAGGCCGGTTACACCTGTTACGGCCGACACCTGCTGTCCCGCGCAATCGATGCTCTCGCGGCGCAGCGGCGCGATGAGCGCGGACACGTC
>JBQCFR010000320.1:0-6940 GCA_051958885.1 Tsuneonella sp. | reverse complement strand
GCGGCTGGTCGGCGCTTTGTGGGCCTCGAAGGGGGGGCGTGATGGGGGCGCGGGGCGGGGGCGCCGGGCCCGTGGTCGCCCGCCCGCGGCTGGGGCGCTAGCGCCGCTGGATCGAGGAAGGCTTCCCGACCCGCGCGCGGGTGGAGGCGATCCTCGAAGAAGAACTCCCGCGTCCCTGAGCGCTTCATCGCGGCTTCAGCTTTTACCTACCAGTGGTTAGGTGCCCCTCAGCGGCGAGCGCCGACCTTTCCCGCGCGCCGCACACATCGCTACAACGGAGAGACTGGATGAAGTTTGTACGCCTGGCTGCCGCAGCCGCCCTTGCCACCGCCGCGCTCGGTACGGCTGCCGCGGCGCAAGCGGGCGCCACCGGCGCCACCGTCTACGGACCGGACGGCGCCGCCGTCGGCACCGTCGAGTCGGTCGCGAACGGCGTCGTCACGCTGGACACCGGCGCGCACAAGGCGCCGCTGCCTGCGGACGCGTTCGGCAAGAGCGACAAGGGGCCGACGATCACCGTCACCAAGGCGCAGCTCGACGAGATGGTCGCGCAGCAACTCGCAGCGGCGGATGCCAAGCGCGACGCCGCGCTCGTGGCCGGGGCCGCGGTCGTCTCGCCCAAGGGCGCGGCGCTCGGCACCGTCAAGTCGGTCGAGGGCGACGCCGTGGTCGTGACCACCGCCGACGGACCGGTGGCGATGAAGCGCGAGCACTTCGCGATCGGCGCGGACGGCGCGCTGATGGCGCTGTTCACGGTCGACCAGATCAAGGCCGCCGCCTCGGGCGGAGCCGCCGCGCCGGCAACCGGAAGCGCCGCCGCCGGCGCTCAGTAAATTCAGTTCCGAGGGGGTCCAGCGATGGACCCTTCGGGTCGCGGGACGGGTCGGGAGTGCTCACGCGCTTCCGGCCCGTCTTCGTTTTCGGACGAGGGATGCTGATGCCGAAACTTGACGAGCAGGTCCTGCGAGACGCTCGGACCGCGTCCTCGCTCCTCGGGACGAACGGGATTTCGGAGCTTCCTTCTCCCGTTCGTCCTGAGGAGGGTTGAAGCCGAAGGCTGAAGCCCGTCTCGAAGGACGAGGCTCCGGCGACTGAGTTCGCCTAAAAGCGATTGTCCTTCGGGAAGCCCCGCGGCGGCAGGCGGCCGGCGGCGCCGCGGGCGACCTTCCACTGCCACACGTCGTCCTCGGTGCGCGTGCGGCCCGTCTCGCCGCCCATCGCCCAGCTGAGGCCGTTCTCGAGCTTGAACGTGATCGCATCGGACAGCCCGCCGTCGCGGTAGCGCTGCAACGCCACGCCCTGCCCGCGGGCCAGGATCGGCATTTCCTCGAGGCTGAACACCACCAGCTTGCGATTGTCGCCGACGACAGCGACATGATCGTGCTCGGGTGCGATCTCGCGCACTTCCTGCAGCTTGAGCCCTGGCTTGAGGTTGACCACCTGGCGGCCTTTGCGCGTTTCGGCGAGCAGCTCGGCGGTCTCGGCCGCGAAGCCCTTGCCGTTGCTCGCGGCGAGCAGGAGCTGGCCCTTGGGCTTGTGCACGATCAGCGCGGCGATCTGCGCTTGCGGATCGATGTCGAGCATGCCGCGCAAAGGCTCGCCGAAGCCGCGCGCGCCGGGCAGCTTGTCCGCGCCGAGCGTGTAGAACCGCCCGTCGTCGGCGGCGATGAGCAGCTTGTCGGTGGTCTGCGCGTGGACCACGAACGCCTCTTCGTCGCCCTCCTTGTATTTCCATTCCTGTTCGAGGTGACCGCGCGCCGCGCGGATCCAACCGCGCTGGGAGAGGATCACCGTCACCGGCTCCTTCTCGATCATCGCGTCGGGATTGTATTCGACGGTCGGCGCCGCTTCGGCGATCGTCGTGCGCCGCCGGCCGAGCGCGGTGTCCTCGGCGTAATCCTTGCGCAGCGCGGCGAGATCGCGCTTCAGCCGCGTGCGCTGGCGCGCCGGACTGTCGAGCAGCTTCTGCAGCTCGTCCTGCTCCTTCAGCAGATCGTCGCGCTCGCGCCGCAACTCCATCTCCTCCAGCTTGCGCAAGCTGCGCAGCCGCATGTTGAGAATCGCTTCGGCTTGACGGTCGGTCAGCGCGAACTCGGCCATCATCACCGGCTTGGGCTCGTCTTCGGTGCGGATGATCTCGATCACCCGGTCGAGGTTGAGGAAGGCGGCGATATAGCCTTCGACCAGCTCGAGCCGCCGCGCGATCTGTTCCAGCCGGTGGCGGCTGCGGCGCTGGAGGATGTCGATCTGGCTGCCGATCCAGTGCAGCAGGACTTCCTTCAGCCCCATCACCATCGGCGTGCGGCCGGCGTCCAGCACGTTGAGGTTGAGCCCGAAGCGCGTCTCCAGGTCGGTCAGCTTGTAGAGCGATTCCTTGAGCAGTTCCGGATCGACGTTGCGGCTGCGCGGGACGAACACGATCCGCAGCCGCTCGTCGCTCTCGTCGCGCACGTCCTCGAGGATCGGCAGCTTGCGGTCGGCGATCAGCTGGGCGACCTGCTCGATCAGCTTGCCCTTCTGCACCTGGTAGGGGATCTCGCTGACGACGAGCTGCCACTGCCCGCTGCCGAGCCGCTCGATGCCGGCCTCCACGTCGGCGGCGTCCTTCGCCTCGGCCGCGTGAAAGCGTGCGCGGATGCGGAACGAGCCGCGTCCGGTCTCGTAAGCGTGGGCGATCGTCTGCGCGCTGTCGACCACCAGCCCTCCGGTCGCGAAGTCGGGGCCGCGAAACAGCTCCATCAGCCGCGCATGCTCGGCATGCGGATTATCGATCAGCTCGAGCGCGGCGTCGATCACCTCGGCCGCGTTGTGGCTCGGGATGTTCGTCGCCATGCCCACGGCGATGCCGCTCGACCCGTTGGCGTGCAGGTTGGGGAACAGCCCGGGGAAGATCTCGTGCTCCTCCTCCTCGACGTTGTTAGTCGGGATGAACTCGACGGTGCCTTCGTCGAGCCCGGCCATCAGCTGCATCGCGGTGCGCGTCAGCCGCGCCTTGGTGTAGCGGTAGGCAGCGGCGTTATCGCCGTCGATGTTGCCGAAGTTGCCCTGCCCCTCGACCAGCGGGTACCGCAGCGAGAAGTCCTGCGCGAGCCGCACCATTGCGTCGTACACCGACGCGTCGCCGTGCGGGTGGTACTTGCCGATGACATCGCCGACCACGCGCGCCGATTTCTTGAACGCATCGTTGGGATTGAGCTTGAGCTGCCGCATCGCCCACAGCAGCCGGCGGTGCACCGGCTTGAGCCCGTCGCGCAAATCCGGCAGCGAGCGCGCGGTGATCGTCGACAGCGCATAGACGAGATACCGCTCGGACAGCGCGCTGTCGAACGGGGCATCGACGATCAGGTCGAACGGGTCTTTTTCGGCGTCGATGGTGTCGGACATCAGGCTTCCAGATTGCCGTTCGTCCTGAGGAGGGCTCGAAGCCGCATGGCTGAGAGACCGTCTCGAAGGACCCTTCGAGACGCGTCGGCCGTGTGGCCTCGGCTCCTCAGGGCGAACGGGAAATGCAATTTCGCCGTCCGCCCTAGCAGGGGCACCGCTCGCGGCTCAACGCGGAACGGGGCGCTTTTCCCATGCGTAAATCAGGTGACCACCAGACAAGGAGATAGCCATGACCAAGCGCGTGATGATCCTCGCCACCGATGGGTTCGAGCAATCGGAGCTCGAGGGACCCAAGCAGCGGCTGGAACAGGCGGGGATTGAGACCGCCGTGGTCGCCCCCAAGAGCGGCGAGATCAAAGGCTGGCAGCACGATCACTGGGGCGATCCGGTGAAAGTCGACATGACGCTGGACGAGGCGAACGCCGCGGATTTCGATGCGCTGCTGCTGCCGGGCGGGCAGATGAATCCGGACAAGCTGCGGATGCAGGACAAGGCGGTGCAGATAGTCAAGGACTTCGCGCGCGCTGGCAAGCCGATCGCGGCGATCTGTCACGGCCCGTGGCTGCTGGTGGAGGCCGACCTCGTGCACGGCAAGACCGTGACCGGCTGGCCCTCGATCCGCACCGACCTCAGGAACGCCGGCGCGAATGTGGTCGACCAGCAGGTCGCGCAGGACGGTCAGTTCATCACCAGCCGCAAGCCGGACGACATCCCCGCGTTCTCGGACGCGCTGATCTCCATGTTGCAGGATACAAAGGTCGGCGAGCCGGCGTAACGGCGGCGTTTAAGAGCGCGGAACCCCGGCCGCCGGCCTTGGTTGAAACTGCATGTGGATCGACCACGCGCACCAGATCGTGGACTTCGCCGCCAAGATTCTCGAGCTGGTCGGGGTCGCCATCATCCTCGGCGCGATCGCGCTCGCCAGCGTGGCCTACGTGCGCGACGGGCGCGGCGAGCATGGCTGGCGGCTGGCGTACGAGCGCTACCGCTCCAACCTCGGGCGCGGCATCCTGCTCGGGCTCGAGCTGCTCGTCGGCGCGGACATCATCGCGACGATCACCTCGCCGCTCACGTTCGTCAGCGTCGGGCTGCTCGGCGCGATCGTGGTGATCCGCACGTTCCTCAGCTTCTCGCTCGAAACCGAGATCGAGGGCTGCTGGCCGTGGCAGCGCGCCAGGGTGCAGGACGGCAAGTCCGCCGAGGAACGCTAGATCCGCCGCATGTCGTGCGCCTCGCCGGGGACCGTGACCTCGATTCCGTCGAGCGCGCCCGTGAGCTCGATCTGGCACGACAGGCGGCTGGTGCGCTGCACGCCGGCGGCGAAGTCGAGCATGTCCTCCTCCTCCTCGCTCGCGGGCGCAAGCTTGCCGAACCATTCGGCGGCGACGATCACGTGGCAGGTGGAGCAGGCCATCTGCCCCTCGCAGGTCCCTTCGAGCGGCACGCCGGCGGCTTGCCCGACGCGCAGGAGCACCTCGCCGGGCCTGCCCTCGGTCTCCGTCACCTCGCCGCCGGGATGGGTGAAGCGCACGCGGACCATCAGAGCGCCTGCGCCGCGGCGGCCGCGTTGATCAGCGCGGCGGCCTCCTCGATCTCGGCGAGCGTGGTGTAGCGCCCGAAGCCCAGCCGGATCGAGCTCTTCGCCTGCGCGTCGCTCAGCCCGATCGCCTTGAGCACATGGCTGGGGCGCCCGGAACCGCTGGCGCAGGCCGACCCGGCGGAGAACATCACCTTGCGGCAATCGCTCATCAGGCGGTTCACGTCGAGGCCCTCGCGGCGGATGTTGAGGTTGCCGTGCCAGCGGGCCTCGGCGCTGCCGTTGAGGGTCCACCCACCGAACAGTGTTCGGGCGCGTTGCCACAGTGTTCGGACGTGTTCGGCGCCGGAATCAAGCGCTTCATTGGCAAGTTTCGCGGCGGCGCCCATCCCCGCGATCAGCGCCGGGCTGAGCGTTCCCGAGCGCAATCCGAACTCCTGCCCGCCGCCGGTCTGCACTTCGGCGAGGTCCACTCCGTCGCGCACCCACAGCGCGCCGATCCCCTTGGGGCCGTAGAACTTATGCGCGCTGATGGCGATCAGGTCGGCGTCTGCCACGGCGATCTTGCCGTAGGCCTGCACCGCGTCGCAAAGGTATAGTGCGCCGCTGTCCCTGGCCCTGGCTTGCCATTCGCAGGCCGGCTGGATGGTCCCGATCTCGTTGTTGACCTGCATCACGCAGACGAGGCGCGTCCCTTCAGGCAGCGCCTGTTTCGGCCGGCAAATGCCTTCGGGATCAACGGCAAGCACATGGCGCGGCCCGGCGGCACCCGCGGTGTCAAGCACCGCGGCGTGCTCGATCGAAGAGACCGCAACCGGCCCCTCGCCCGCAGTCCCGCGGATGGCAAGGTTGATCGCCTCCGTCGCTCCGCTGGTGAAAATCACGCGCCCGTTCGTCGGCAGCAGCGCGGCGACCTGCTCGCGCGCGAGCTCGACCGCCGCCCGCGCGGCGCGGCCCATGCGGTGTGGGCTGTGCGGGTTGCCGAAGCCCTCTTCCGCCGGCCCGCCGAGCCACGGTAGCATCGCCTCGCGCGCCTCGGGCGCGAGCGGAGTGGTGGCCTGGTAATCGAGGTAGATCACGACGGCTCCCCCAAGCCGTCGCCCCGGACTTGATCCGGGGTCAGGCTACCTTCGCTCGCGGCGCGAAAGAAAAAGCCAGGTCTCGTGTCAAGCACGGGGTGACGATACGGGCTGAGGAGGGAGCGGGTCATTTCCGCACCATCCCGAGCCAGACCTCGCAGAACCGCTCCACCTCGGCGCGGGTGGTGGTCCAGCCGAAACTGACCCGGATCGTGCGGTCGGCGAGGTCGCCGGGCAGCCCCATCGCGGTGAGCACATGGCTGCGCTTCATCGTGCCCGACGAGCAGGCGGAGCCTTGGCTCACCGAAATCCCCGCCATGTCGAACCGCATGAGCTGCGCCTGGGCGGCCATCCGCGGCGTGGCGACCGCGCGGAGGTAAGGGGTCGGATCGGACAGGCGATCGGACAGCCACTCGCCGCCCGCTCCCCGCACCTCGTCCGCGAAAGCGCCGAGCGGCTGAAGCACTTCGGGAGCGATGTACGGCTCGCGGCATGCCTCGAGCGCCGCGGCCATGCCGAGCACGCCCGGCAGGTTCTCGGTGCCGCGGCGATACCCGCGCTCCTGGCCGCCCGAGGGGTGCAGCATTGCGAAGTCCTTCACCAGCAGCGCGCCGACTCCGATCGGCCCCCCGAACTTGTGCGCCGAGACGATCGCCATGTCCGCCATGTGCGGCAGCGCGAACTTGCCTGCGCTCTGCGCGCAATCGACCAGCAGCAGCCCGCCGTTGTCGTGCACTACCTCCGCTGCGACACCGATGTGTTGCCTATTTCCCGTCTCGGAATTGACGTGCTGAACGACTGCCAAGGTCCTGTCCTGGGGCCCGTCGCCGCCCTGCAGCGGCCGAGATTCCGCATCGAGCACGGCGAGATCGACCGAACCATCGGCGGCCACACCGACCGTCCATCCGTTCGGCTCCCCACCGCGCAGGATGGCGTCGTG
>JBQCFR010000319.1:0-3271 GCA_051958885.1 Tsuneonella sp. | reverse complement strand
GCGATTGATCCGCCGGGCGAGATTGAGGTTGAACTCGGCGGTCACCCCGGCAGCATCGTCGTACGCGGCCTCGAGCACTGCGACGTCCTTGATCAGGTCCATCCCGATCAGCAGCTGCGAGCCCTCGCCCAGCGTGGCGTGCATCGTTCGCAGCAATTCGGTCGCGGTGCGCGGCACCATGTTGCCGATGGTCGAGCCGGGGAAGAACCCCAGCTTCGGCAGGCCCGCCACTTCGGCGGGAAGTTCGACCTGGCGCATGAAGTCGGCCTCGACGGGATAGATCGGCAGGTCGGGGAACTGGTGGGAGAGCTCTTCAGCAGCAGCGCGCAGGAAATCGCCGGCGATGTCGAGCGGCACGTAAGCCGCCGGCTCGATCGCGCGCAGCAGCAGCGGCGTCTTGACCGAGCTGCCCGAGCCGAACTCGACGACCGCCCGGCCGGGCCCGACGAGCTCGCGAAATTCGGAGCCGCGGCTTTCGAGGATCTCCCGCTCGGCGCGCGTCGGGTAGTATTCGGGAAGCTGGGTGATATCCTCGAACAGCTGCGAGCCCGCGTCGTCGTAGAGCCAGCGCGCGGGGATCGCCTTTTGCGGCTCGGACAAGCCTTGCAGCACATCGCGGCGAAACGCGGTGTCGATGCCGCTCTCGTCGAGCTCGACGAGGCTGAGGCCGGGCTCGGCCGCCATCAGACGTCCTTCGCCAGCCGCAAGCCGGTGAATTGCCAGCGATGATGGGGGTAGAAGAAGTTGCGATAGCTGCTGCGCGAGTGGCCGCGCGGGGTGGCGCAGCTCGCGCCCCTGAGCACGACCTGGCCCGACATGAACTTGCCGTTGTACTCGCCCACTGCGCCCTCCGCAGGACGGAAGCGCGGGTAAGGCAGATAGGCGGAGCGGGTGAACTGCCAGCAATCGCCGAACAGCTCGCCTCCGCCGCGCGGAAGCGGGGGAGAGGCGTCGTCGAGCTGGTTGCCGGCCGCCGCATCGCTGCCCTGCGCGGCCGCTTCCCATTCGAACTCGGTCGGCAGCCGCGCACCCGCCCAGGTCGCGAAGGCATCGGCTTCGTAGAACGAGATGTGCGTCACCGGCGCGTCTGCGCGGCGGGGCAGCCAACCCATGTGCGTGAAATGCGCCTGCTCGCGCCAGTAGAGCGGGGCGTCGATCGCATGCGACTGTACCCAGGCCCAGCCATCGGAGAGCCACAAGGCGGCAGTGCGATAGCCGCCGTCGTCGATGAACGCCTGCCACTCGGCGTTGGTGATCAGCCGCTCGGCGAGCGCGAACGGCTCGAGCAGCATGCGGTGGCGCGGCCCTTCGTTGTCGAACGCGAAGCCGGCGCCGTCATGCCCGATCAGCGCGATGCCGCCGGGGTAGGTGCGCCAGGTGATGGGAGGAGGCTCGTAGAACACTTGGTGCTCGCAATCGAGGCCGCACCACATCGCCGGTCCAAGCGGGTTCTGGAACAGCGCGTGCTTGATGTCGGTCAGCAGCAACTCCTGGTGCTGCTGCTCGTGCGCGATGCCCAGTTCGATCAGGTGCGCTGCAGACGGATCGCCGAGCAGGTCCTCCATCGCCTGGTCGACATGCACCCGCCAGTCGAGGACCTGCGCAATGCCCGGCCGCGACAGCATTCCGCGGCTGGGGCGCGCCATGCGCGCGCCTTCCGCCTCGTAGTACGAGTTGAACAGGAACGGCCAGTCGGCCTCGAACAGCCGGTACCCGGGCTGGCGGTCGCGCAGCAGGAAGGTTTCCCAGAACCACGTCGTGTGCGCGAGGTGCCACTTGGCGGGCGAGGCGTCGTCCATCGACTGGATCGTCGCATCCGCCTCGTTCAGCGGCGCGACGAGCGCCTCGCTCAGTGCGCGCGTGCGGCGATACTGTTCGGCGAGACCGGGCGCGGCCGAAGCGCCGCGCGTTGGCTGGGGCTGGGCCACGGAGATCTCCTGTCCTTCCGGTCGGCAACGATAGTGACGGCAATCGGTTGCAATTGAAAGGCGCTTCGCATCGCGCGATAGAGCGCCGCACCACCGGAAAGGAACCACGATGCGCGCACGCCAGGCCTACTTCGATCAAACCGGCGGGCCGGAGGAAATCCGCTGGCGCGATGTCGAGCTGGCGGTCGGTCCCGGCCAGGCGCTGGTGCGGCACGAAGCGGTGGGGATCAACTTCATCGATACCTACTACCGTTCGGGCCTCTACCCCATCCCGCTGCCCAGCACGCTGGGGCTCGAGGCGGCGGGCGCCGTGGAGGAGGTCGGCGAAGGCGTGACCGCGGTCAGGCCGGGCGACCGGGTAGCCACGTTCGGGCCCAGCCGCGGCGCGTATGCGAGTGCGCAAGTGGTCGATGCGCGCGAGTTGTTCGTTCTGCCCGACGGGATCGATGCGCGCACGGCGGCGGCGATCCTGCTCAAGGGCGCGACGACCGAGATGCTCGCCGAACGCGCCGCGCCGCTGGGTGCCGGCGAATGGGCGCTGGTCCACGCCGCGGCCGGCGGCGTCGGGCAGCTGCTCGTCCAGTGGCTGGTCGCGCGCGGCGTGCGCGTGGTCGGCACTGCCAGCACGGCGGAGAAGCGCGCAGCGGTCGAAGCGCTCGGCGCGGACCTGGCGATCGACGCGCATGCCACTGACATCGCCGAGCAGGTGCGGCAGGCGACCGGCGGCAAAGGCGTGCGCGCGAGCTACGACGGGGTCGGCGCGGCGACTTGGGAGGCCTCGCTCAAGGCGACAGGCCGGCGCGGGATCATCGCCAGCTTCGGCAACGCGAGCGGCCCCGTGACGGGCGTCAACCTCGGCGCATTGGCAAGCGCGGGTTCGCTATTCGTCACCCGCCCCACCCTGTTCGACTACTACCGCGATCCGGCCGAGCGAGACGCGGGCGCAGCCAAGCTGTGGCGCCTCGTTACCGACGGCAAGCTCAAGGTGGAGATCGGCCAGACCTACCCGCTCGAGCAGGCCGAGCAGGCGCACCGCGACCTCGAGGGACGCAAGACCACCGGCTCGAGCCTGCTGCTGCCCTGAGACTAAAGCTCAATCACGCCTTCCGTTCGTATCGAGCGAAGGCCGCAGGCCGCAGTCAAGATACCAGTCGCGCCGCGCCAGCGTGTCTCGACAAGCTCGACACGAACGGAAGGCGGACGAAAAACACCGGCCTTAGGCCGCGTGCGCCTGCTGCGTGCTCGTCTCCAGGTTCAGCATCTCGGCCAGCAGGAACGCCAGCTCGAGCGACTGCGCCGCGTTGAGCCGCGGGTCGCAGTGCGTGTGGTAGCGGTCGCCAAGC
>JBQCFR010000318.1:0-26377 GCA_051958885.1 Tsuneonella sp. | reverse complement strand
GGCCATGTCATCCGCCACCGGCTCGATCGCGATCGTCAGCTCGCGGGGCCCAACGAAGGCGGCCCGCGAATCGACCGCGTTTCGCACTAGGTTGAGGACGACCTGCTGGACCTGGACCCGGTCGGCCAGCACCAGATCAACCTCGGGGCTGAACCGGTAGCTCACGCGAATCCCGTGCTCCTTGGCGCCGACCAGGGCGAGCGCGCTGGCTTCCTCCACCAATTTGCCGAGGCTTTCGATCTTCCGCTCCGTCTCGCCGCGCGCAACGAAGTCGCGCAGGCGCCGGATGATGTCACCCGCGCGCAGCGCTTCGTCGGCGGCCCGCTGAAGCGCATCGGATATGCGCTCGGTCGGCACCTCTTCACGGGCGAGCAGGGTGCGGCTGCCCGTGAGGTAATTGGCGATGGCCGACAGCGGCTGGTTGATCTCGTGCGCCAGCGCGGAGGCCATCTCGCCCAGCGCGGTTAGCCGGGACACGTGGACCAGTTCGTCTTGCAGTTCCTGCATGCGCGCCTCGGTCTGCTGGCGCTCGGTCAGGTCGCGCATGAAACCGGTGAAGTAGCGGTGCTGGCCGATGTTGACCTCCCCCACGGCCAGCTCGAGCGGGAACGTGGAGCCGTCCTTGCGCAGGCCGACGACAACGCGGCCCTTGCCGATGATCCGCTTCTCGCCGGTCCGCCGGTACCTTGCGAGATAGCCGTCGTGGGCATCGCGGTGCGGATCGGTCATCAGCAGCTTGACGTTGCGCCCCAGCGCTTCATCCGCCGTCCAGCCGAATGTGCGCTCCGCCGCGGCGCTGAAGTCGTGCATGATACCGGCCTGGTCGATCACCACCATCGCGTCCGGCACCGTCTCGAGGATCGATCGCAGATGCGCCTCGCGCGCGGCGAGCCCGCTGGCGGCGGTCTCGGTCTCGACGCGCGCCCGCTGGAACCATTCGCCGCCGATCGCGACTGCCAGGCTGATGGCGACGAACGCCGCCGCCGCGATCAGGCTGCCGCCGGCGATCGGACCCTGGAGACTGTCGCACCACAGCCCTGCCGCCGCGCCCACGGCAGCCGCGAGGATGCCGGCGCGCGCGCCCGACAGGGCGCTGGCGATCACCACCGCCGGCATGAAGAAGATGAACGTGGATCGCTCGCCCAACTCGGGAGCCAGCAGCAGGCGCGCGGCCGCGGCGAGCGCGACCGCGACAATCGCCAGGGCCACGGCGGCAGGCGCCGACAGCCGCGGCAGGAACCGGCTCACGAAGGTGGCCCGCGGCGCCTCCGGGAAACCCCTTAGGGGGCTGACAGTAGGGACATCATCCAAATTTCGCGGTTCCACTTGGCGGCCTATCTCAACTCCATCGGCAATGCAGCGATGCCCGCCGTTCAATGGAGACGTTTCAATGACTGCACCGTTCATCGATTTGGCCGTTCACCACAACCCCAAGGGCGTATCGGACCGGATCGCGCTTGGCTTCACCAAGGTTCTTCGCTGGACCGCCGACACCTTCTTCGCCGAACGGTACGGACACCGGGCCGTGGTGCTCGAAACGGTCGCGGCGGTGCCTGGCATGGTCGGCGCCACGATCAATCACCTCGCCGCGCTGCGCCGCATGTGCGACGATAAGGGGTGGATCAAGACGCTCATGGACGAAGCCGAGAACGAGCGCATGCACCTGATGACCTTCGTGCAGATTTCCAAGCCGACCTTGTTCGAACGCGCGGTGATCATCGGTGTCCAGTGGGTCTTCTACCTGTTCTTCTTCGCGCTCTACCTTGTGAGCTCCAGGACCGCGCACCGCGTCGTCGGCTACTTCGAGGAAGAGGCGGTGATCAGCTACACCCATTACCTTGCGGAGATCGACGAAGGGCGCAGCGAAAACGTGCCGGCGCCGGAGATTGCCAAGCGCTATTGGGGCCTGGCGGACGACGCCACGCTGCGCGACGTGGTGCTGGTGGTCCGCGCCGACGAAGCGCATCACCGCGACGTCAACCATGGCTTCGCCAACGAACTGGGCGGTCTTCCGGTGGGCAGCGTCGCGGGGTGTGTCCCTCACGTCGAACTGCAGCCCAACTGGAAGAAGGCCGCCTGAGCGGCCGACCTGCAACGGAGGACGAGACATGACCGAGCAACCCGCGATCCTGCTCTTCGTCGGCGACGAGGCGGTCTTGTCCTCCCTGCAGTTTGCCCTCTCGATTGGCGGTCACCGGGCACTCAGCGGGGCGGACGAGGGAGTGCCCTTGTTTGCCGCGGCGGCCATCGTCGTCGACCAGAGCTACCGCAGCGATGGCCTGGCGACGATCCGCGCGCTACGTGCCGCTGGCTGCGGCGCGCCGGCAATCCTTCTGGCCACCAACCCGACTGCGCGGCTGCGCGAGCGCACGGCCGCCGCCGGTGTGGTATTGATCGAAAAGCCCCTGCTGGGGGACGAACTGGCGAGCGCCATCGACTCCGCGCTCATCTCACGAAAGGCTGCCTGACGATGGAATCCGCCGCGATCACCGAACAGGACATCGAACGGCTGGTGCCGGCATTCTACGCGCGCGTGCGAGCCGACGCGGTTCTCGGCCCCATCTTCGATGGCGCCATCGAGGATTGGCCGCACCACCTTGAGAAGCTGAAAGCGTTCTGGTCGTCGGTCATGCTGACCAGCGGTCGCTACAAGGGCCAGCCAATGGTCGCGCACCTCCGCCACCAGGACGCCATGACGCGCGAGAATTTCTCCCGCTGGCTGGGACTGTGGGGCGAGGTCACGCAAGAGCTTCTCGGTGAAGAGGCCGCCGGCGCCTTCCAGGAGAAAGCCGCACGGATTGCCGAAAGCCTGCAACTCGGCGTGCAGTTCCACCGCGAGCGCAGCGCAGCGGCGTGAGCGAGCAGCCTCCTGCCGGGCTGATCGCCTACAAGCGCACCCCGCTCTTTACCGAGGCCACGATTCCTGCGGGGCTCTTGCGCGATCATTCCACGAAGGACGGCGTCTGGGGACTGATCCGCGTGGAGGAGGGGCAACTGCGCTATGTGGTCACGGACGACCGGCGTGCGGCGTGCGAACGCGTGCTGTCGCCCGCGGCCGAGCCCGGCGTCGTCGAGCCGACCATTCTCCACCACGTGGAGCCGCTCGGGCCGGTGCGGTTCTATGTCGAGTTCTATCGCTGAAGCTCCGGTGCGCCTCGCGGGCGGTCAGCTTTCACCGAACAGGCGGCTGTGGGCCTTTTCGCTTTCCTCGATGTAGCGCCGCTGCACATATCCTTCGGTGAGCACGCCGAGGATGCGCCGCGCGTCGTCGACCACGGCGAGGTCCTCGCTCTTGAGACGCTCGAACTCGCCCAGGATCTCGGTGATGCCGGTGGTCGGCGGAATGGCGTCGTCAGCCAACCGCGCGATCGTGGCGATTGCCGCATCAGGCTCTAGCCCGGGGTCATAGGCGCGCGCGGTTTCGACCAGCCCGCGATACTCGCGTTCGGGTCCCGTCAGCAGCACGCGGCTGGTCGAGCCGAGCGGAACCCGCGCGCGGAACTCGGCGATCGTCGCGCTGGCGGAGACCATCGTCGGATCGCGCCGCATCAGCCGCCGCGCGGTGAGCGCCTTGTTCCAGCCGATGTCCCGCGCGCTGCGGATCGAGGTGCCCCGCAAGTGGAACCGCCAGGTCGAGAACGAATAGCCGAAGTTCGCCCGGGTGAACGCGCTGGCGCATAGCGACGCGGCGATCACCACCCCTGTCAGCGCGAAGTCCTGCGTCGTCTCCAGCACTAGCAGCGACAGGGTCATCGGCGCGCCCACCACCGCCGTCGCGAACGCCGCCATGCCGACTAGGGCGGCGTCGAGGGTGCCCAGCACGGTGTGGCCGGCAAAGGCGTTGATGACCTCGGCATACGCGGGCCCGATCAGCGAGCCGAGGAACAGCGAAGCGAAGAACAGCCCTCCGCGGAAGCCGAAGCTGATCGACACCATCGAAGCCAGCGCCTTCATGGCGAACACGAACGCCAGGAACGCGACTGCCGGCTGTAGTTCGATATCGAGCCGCAGCGCGCCGTGCCCCGAGGACAGCGCCTGGGGCGAGGCCCACGCGATCGGAATGAGCAGCAGCCCGCCGAGGATCGGGCGCCAGGTGCTCGGCAATTTCCATTTGGCGAGAAGCCGTTCGAGCCCGGATTGCATCCGCATCATGGCGATGCCCGCCATCGCGCAGACCACGCCGAGTCCGGCAAACAGCAAGTAGTCTAGCGTCGTGATCTGCTCGGGCAAGCTGACGACGGTGAGGTACGGCGTCTCGCCGAACGCGCGGCTCACCAGCGCGGCGACGAGCGCGGCCGCCGCGACCGGCGCGATCGCTGCAGGCGTGTACGCGCCGATCACGACCTCGAAGGCGTAGAACGCGCCCGTTAGCGGCGCCGCGAACGCCGCGGCGATGGCAGCCCCGGCACCCGCGCCGACCAAATTGCGCATGTCCGCCCGGCGCAGACGCAGCCATTGGCCCGCCAGCGAAGCGGTGCCTCCGCCAACCTGCGCGTAAGCGGCCTCAAGCCCTACCGAGGCGCCGAAGCCGTTCGAGATCAGGGTCTGCACGGTGACCCACAGCGTATCGGGCAGCGGCATCCGTCCGCCGTGAAGCGCGTTGGCCTCGACCACGTCGACCGGCGCGCTGCGCCCGCGCGACAGCCAGTACACGCCGGCCAGGATTGCCCCGCCGAGCGGAAGGAACAGCAACTTCAACGGATGGCGGATGGAGGCGAGCGCGCTCAGCCGGTTGATACCGACGCCGTAGAGGACGTGCTGCATCGCGTGAGCGACCATGCCGATGAGGATCGTGGCGAGGCCGGCACCGGCGCCCAGAGCCGCGGCCGTCAGGATGAGCGACAGGTCGCTCGTGCGCAGCCAGCTACGGCTCTTGTAGACAGGGTGGCGCAGATAGGCCGGTTGCTGGGGGGAAAATCGCTTCATGGAGCCTGCTGAACTTCGGCGAGGGCTCCGCTAGACCCGCCTCCGCCATTGAGCAACACGCGCCGCCAAGCAGCTGCTCGCAAAACATCTTGCCAAGCACGCTCGTTTTCGCGCACGCGGAGCCGACGTGAACAATCGTGGGGTGCGCTGCGCGCGGCCCGATCGGGAGATAAGCAATGGCGACGCTGGCGGAGCCCAAGGAAGCAAGCACCGACGACAGTTTCCGCGAGGAAGTGCGCGCATTTCTGGGCGAGAACTTCCCGCCGGAGCTCAAGGGCAAGGGCAACGCGCTTGCCGGGGTCGACGGGCCGACGCGCGAAGGTCCGGCGGAAAAGGCCTGGCGGGAGGCGATGGGCGCGCGCGGCTGGGGCGTGCCGACTTGGCCCAAGGAATACGGCGGCGGCGGGCTGACCCGCAAGCAGGCCGCGATCCTCAATGAAGAGATGGCGAAAGCCGGCGCCTACAACCCGATCGGAGGGATGGGCGTGATGATGTTTGGGCCGACGCTGCTCGAGTTCGGTAGCGAGGAGCAGAAGCGCGAGCATATCCCGCCGATCGCGCGCGGGGAAATCCGCTGGTGCCAGGGCTATTCGGAGCCCAACGCCGGCTCGGACCTCGCGAACCTGCAGACCTTCGCCGAGGACAAGGGCGACTACTACCTCGTCAACGGCCAGAAGACCTGGACCAGCGGCGGCCAGTGGGCCGACAAGTGCTTCGCGATCGTTCGCACCGACAAGAGCGACAAGCACAACGGGATCAGCTTCATGCTGATCGACATGAAGGACCCGGGCGTTGAGGTTCGCCCGATCCAGATGATCAGCGGCATGAGCCCGTTCTGCGAGACGTTCTTCACCGACGTGAAGGTTCCCAAGAAGAACCTCGTCGGCAAGGAAGGGCAGGGCTGGACGATCGGCAAGCGCCTGCTCCAGCACGAGCGGACCAACATCTCGGGTGGCGGCGCGGCGGCGCGGATGATGGGCGGGGGCCTGTCCGATCTCGCGAAGAAGTACCTCGAGCTCGATGAGAGCGGCGAGGTCGCCGACAAGGTGCTGCGCGACCGGATCGCCGATTTCGAAATCCGCTGGCAGACCTTCATGCTCACCGCCCGCCGCGCGGTCGAGGAATCGAAGGCGCAGGGCGGCGTCTCCGAAATCAGCTCGGTGCTCAAGAAGCTGGGCACCAAGCTGACGCAGGAGCGCAGCGAGCTGACGATCGAGATCATGGGCCTGCAGGGGCTCGGCTGGGAGGGCGCGGGGTTCACCGACAGCGAGCTCTCCGCAGTGCGCGCCTGGCTGTTCGGCAAGGCGACCACGATCTACGGCGGCTCGACCGAAATCCAGAACAACATCATCGCCAAGCGCGTGCTCGGCATGCTCGATCACCAGTAAGGGCGCGAAAAACATGGCCATTCTCAACGAAGAACAGGAAATGCTGCGCGACATGGCGCGCGGCTGGGCGACCAACGAGAACCCCGTCGCGGCCTTCCGCAAGGTGCGCAGCGAAAAGCCCGCCGAAGGCTATTCGCCCGACGTTTGGCGCACGATGAGCGAGATGGGCTGGGCCGGGATCGTCATCCCCGAGCAGTTCGGCGGCAGCGACTTCGGCTGGATGAGCGCCGGGCTGGTCGTGGAAGAGCTCGGCAAGACGCTCACCGCGAGCCCACTGGTCGCAACCACGCTGGCAGCCAGCGCGATCGTGCTCGGCGGCAGCGAGGAACAGAAGGCCACGTGGCTGCCCAGGCTCGCCAGCGGCGAGGTCGTGGGCACGCTCGCGGTTGACGAAGGCCCGCGCTTCACCGGCAAGTCCGCCGCCAAGGCGGAAGGCGGCAAGCTCAGCGGGACGAAGGCGTTCGTGCACGAGGCGCACGGGGCGAACCTCTTCGTGGTAGCCGCGGCGGACGGGCTCTACCTCGTCGAGAAGGGCGACGGCGTTTCGCTGTCGGACCGCAAGCTGACCGACCAGCGCAGCCACGCCGAAGTGACGTTCGATGGTGCCGCGGCCGACAAGCTGGCGGGCGGAGGCGACAGCCTGCTCGGCGACGTGCTCGACCGCGCGCGCATTCTCACCGCGGCCGAGATGCTCGGAATGTCGCAACAGGTGTTCGATGTGACGCTCGCGTACCTCAAGCAGCGCGTGCAGTTCAACCAGGTGCTGGCGAGCTTCCAGGCGCTCCAGCATCGGATGGCTGACCTGTTCGGCGACCTCGCGATGATGCGCTCGGCGGTCGAAGCGGGTCTCGAGGCCGTCGACAGCGGTGCCGGAGTGTCCCGCGCCGCGACTGTCGCCAAGGCGGAGGCCAACCGCGTGCTCCACACGATGAGCCGCGAGGGCATCCAGCTTCATGGCGGCATCGGCATGACCGACGAATTCGACGTCGGCTTCTATCTCAAGCGAGCGAGGGTGCTCGAGGCGAGCTGGGGCTCGACCAGCTTCCTCAAGGACCGCTTCGCGACGCTGGCGGGCTACTGAACTCGCTCGAGCCTATCGAAGACGACGCCCTCGCCTCTGCCGGCGAGGGCGACGCCTTTGCCCGCCACGCGGCGTTCGTCGAGGCAAATCTCAAGCGCAACTACACGGCCAACTTCGTCCACGGCGTGCTGGGGATGACCGGCTTCCGGCTGATCTACGCGCCGACGATCATCCCAGCCTATCTGCTGATGATTACCGGCAGCACCGCCGCGGTGGGCCTCGGCACCGCGCTGCTCCAGCTCGGCGCGACGATCTCGCCGATCCTGTCGGGCGCGCTGATCGAGCATCGCAGCCATATCCTGCCCTACTCGATCCGCGTCGGCTCGATGATGCGGGTGGCGATCCTCGGGCTGGCGATCGCCGGGTGGCTGCTCACGGGTCATGCGCTGGTGTTCGTCACCCTCGGGTTGTTCCTGTTCCTCGGCTTCTTCAACGGCGCGCAGCGCGTCGCCTTCCAGATGGTCATGGCCAAGGTGATCCCGATCGCCCGCAGAGGCCGGCTGCAGGGCTACCGCAACCTCGCCGGCGGGCTGATCGCGGCCGGGCTGGCATGGGTCGCCGGGCGGTACTTCATCGAGCACAAGTGGCTCGGCAACGGCTATTCGACGACGTTCCTGTTCGCTTTCGTACTGACGAGCGCCGGCCTGCTGGTGCTCCAGGTCATGATCCGCGAGCCGCCCGCGCCCGCCAGCCGCCCGGTCATCCCGCTGCGCGAGCGATTGCGCGAGTTTCCGCAGATTCTCGCCGACAAGGACTTCGCCCGCTTCATCTGCGCGCAGGGGCTGGCGACGGCGATCCGCATCGGCGGTCCGTTCTGGACCGTCTATGCCGGTCAGCGGCTCGGGCTCAGCGGCACGCTGATCGGCGCGCTCAGCCTCGCGTTCCTCGGCGCCGATACGCTGTCGAACCTTGTGTGGGGCGGGATGGGTGACCGCTATGGCTTCCGCATCGTGTACATTGCCGGGATCGGCCTCGCGCTCGCCGGGGTCGTCCTCCTCATGCTCTCGGCCACCGCGCCGCCGATCTACCTTGCCTTCGTGCTGCTTGGCGCGGGCGGATCGGGCTGGATGCTGGCGGCAACGACGATGGTGCTCGAATTCGGCGCGCACGAGGACATCCCGATGCGGCTTGCCTTCGTCACCACTGCCGAGGGCGCGGTGGCCGCGGCCGGGCCGGTGCTGGCGGGCCTGCTGGTCGCGGCGGCCGGGTTCGAGCCGCTGTTCGCGCTGATCCTGGCCGCGCTCGCGGGGTCTCTCTGGTTGATGGTGTTCACCGTGCGCGAGCCGAGTGGACGTGCGCACGCGAGCCGCTAAAGAAGCCGCTCGACGCGGCCAGCCAATGCCTGAGGAGAAGCCCCAAATGAGCAGCCCGATCTCGACTCACCGCGATGGCGAGGTGCTCGTCGTCGTGTCGAACAACCCGCCGGTCAACGCGCTCGGCCAGGCGGTTCGCGCGGGGCTGAAGGACGCGATCGAGGCGGGCCTGGCGGACGACAGCGTCAAGGCGATCGTCATCCGCTGCGACGGGCGCACGTTCTTCGCCGGGGCCGACATCACCGAGTTCGGCAAGGCCCCGCAGGGCCCCAGCCTACCCGAGACGCTCGACGCGATGGAAGCGAGCGACAAACCGGTGGTCGCGGCGATCCATGGCACCGCGCTCGGCGGCGGGTGCGAAGTCGCGCTCGCGTGCCATTACCGGGTCGCAGCGCATGACGCGAAACTCGGGCTTCCGGAGGTGAAGCTGGGACTGATTCCCGGCGCCGCGGGCACCCAGCGCCTGCCGCGCCTGATCGGGGCCGAAGCCGCGCTGCCGATCGTCGTGGGCGGCGATCCGATCTCGGCGGAGAAAGCCAAGGCGATCGGTCTCGTCGATCAGCGCGTCGGCGGCGACACGCTCGAGCGCGACGCGGTGGCCTTCGCGCGATCTAAGATCGGCCAACCGGTGCCCCGCGCGTCTGAGGGCACGAAGAACCAGGACGGGGTGCGCGATCCGGACCTGTTCGACAAGTTCCGCGCGGGCCAGGCGCGCAAGATCCGCGGGTTCGACGCGCCCAACGCCGCGATCGAAGCGGTGAAGGCGGCGGGCGAGCTGCCGTACAAGGAGGGCGTCAAGCGCGAGCGCGAGCTGTTCACCAAGCTGATGAGCGGCACGCAGTCGGCGGCGATGCGGCACTACTTCTTTGCCGAGCGGGCGGCCAACAAGATCGACTACCTGCCCGCTGACACTCCGCTGATCCCGATCCAGCGCGTGGGCATCATCGGCGCCGGCACGATGGGCGGCGGGATCGCGATGAACTTCCTCTCCGCGGGCATCCCGGTGACGATCCTTGAAATGCAGCAGGATGCGCTCGACCGCGGGACGGGGACGATGCGCAAGAACTACGAGAACACCGCCAAGCGCGGCCGCATGACCGGCGACGCGGTCAAGAAGGCGATGGGGCTGCTCGCGCCGACGCTCAACTACGCCGAACTTGCCGATTGCGACCTGGTGATCGAGGCGGTGTACGAGAACATGGACTTGAAGAAGGAGGTCTTCGCCAAGCTCGACCAAGTGGTGAAGCAAGGGGCAATCCTCGCCTCGAACACCAGCTATCTCGATGTGGACGAGATCGCGCGGGCGACAAAGCGGCCGGGCTATGTTCTCGGCATGCATTTCTTCTCGCCGGCCAACGTGATGAAGCTGCTCGAGATCGTCCGCGGCAAGGAGACCCGCGACGACGTGCTGGCGACGGTGATGAAGCTCGCCAAGACGATCGGCAAGGTCGCCGCGGTCTCCGGCGTGTGCCCCGGGTTCATCGGCAACCGCATGCTCTCGCCCCGCCAGCAACAGGCACAGGCGCTGCTGATGGAAGGCGCGAACTACTGGGAGATCGACGACGTCCTGCTCGAATTCGGCTTCCCGATGGGACCGTTCCAGATGGGCGACCTCGCCGGCACCGACATCGGCTGGCACCGCGATCCCAGCCGCATCGAGACGATCCGCGATGCGCTCTGCGCCAAGGGTCGCTTCGGCCAGAAGGCGGGCAAAGGCTATTACGACTACGACGCGGCGCGCAACCGCACGCCTTCGGAAGATACCAAAGCGATCATCGCCGACTTTGCCGCCAGGGAAGGCAAGCCGCAGCGCGAAATCTCGAAGGACGAAATCCGCGAGCGGCTGCTTTATCCGATGGTCAACGAGGGCGCGAAGATCCTCGAGGAGAAGATGGCCCAACGCGCGAGCGACATCGATGTGGTGTGGATCAACGGCTACGGGTGGCCGCTCTACACTGGCGGTCCGATGTTCTGGGCCGATACGCTCGGGCTGCACCGGATCGTCGCCGGGCTGGAGAAGCACGGGCTCCCGGTCAGCGACTACTTGCGGCGCAAGGCGGAGGCGGGGGAGACGTTCAACGGCTGATGGCGGAGATCGTCACAGCTCGATGATCTCCTCGATTTTGGCCGCGAGCTCGCTCATCACGAACGGCTTGGTGATTACCGCCATTCCCGGATCGAGATGGCCGTTCGCCACCACTGCGTTCTCCGCGTAGCCGGTGACGAAGAGCACCTTGAGTTCGGGCCGCGTCACGCGCGCGGCGTCGGCCACCTGCCGTCCGTTCATCCCGCCGGGCAAGCCGACGTCGGTGATCAGCAGGTCGATCCGGTTCATTGCTTCGAGCAACTTGAGCCCACTCGGCCCGTCCTGCGCCTCGGCGACGGTGTAGCCGGCCTCGTGCAGCACCTCGGCGATCAACATGCGCACGGTAGGCTCGTCGTCGATCACCAGCACTGACCGGCCTGTGCCGACCTCCGGGATGTGTGTGACCAGGCCCTCTGCGTCTTCGGCGAGCTGGCCGCTGAAGCGGGGCAGGTAGAGACACATCGTCGTGCCGTCGCCGGGCTCGCTGTAAACCCGCACCTGGCCGCCCGATTGGCGGACGAAGCCGTGGATCATCGATAGTCCCAGGCCGGTCCCCTGGCCGATCGGCTTGGTGGTAAAGAACGGATCGAAGATGCGTTCGGCAATCTCCTTGGGGATCCCGGTGCCGGTGTCGGTCACGCAGATCGAGATGTACTGGCCGGTGGGCAGGTCCCGCTCCCGCCCGGCGCGGGCATCGAGCCACTTGTTCGCGGTTTCGACGACGAGGCGCCCGCCGCCCGGCATAGCGTCGCGGGCGTTGATGACCAGATTGAGGAGCGCGTTTTCGAGCTGCGCCCGGTCGACCTGCACCGGCCAGAGGCCCGCCGCGCCGACGATCTCGAGTTCGATGGAGGCGCCCAGACTGCTGCGGATGAGGTCCTCCATCCCCAGCACCAGCCGGTTGATGTCGGTCGGCTTGGGATCGAGCGTCTGGCGGCGGGAGAATGCCAGCAGGCGCTGGGTCAGGGCCGCGGCGCGCTGGGCGGAAGTCTGCGCGCCGTCGATGAACCGCTGCAGCCCTTCGGTGCGGTCTTCGGAAATGCGCCGGCCGATCACCTCCAGGCTGCCGGTTATCCCTGCCAGCAGGTTGTTGAAATCGTGCGCGATGCCGCCGGTGAGCTGGCCGACCGCTTCCATCTTCTGCGCCTGCCGCAGCGCGTCCTCGGCCTCCGCCCGGCGCGCGACTTCCGCCTGCACTTCGTGTTCGAGCTGTTCGTTGAGCGCCTTGAGCCGCTCCTCGGTATGCTTGCGCGCGGTGATGTCCATCACCGTACCGATGAAGCGCGTCGGCTCGCCATCCTCGAACACGGTCTTGCCGTGTGCGGCGATCCAGCGTTCCTTGCCGTCGTCGAGGCCGATCGTGCGATATTCGATGTCGTACCGGCCCGCCGAGCCTGGAACGAGCGCCTGTTGGACGGCGGCGTCGGCAAGTTCGCGGTCGGCCGGGTGGATGCCGGCGAGGAACGCATCCTCGTAAGTGACCTCGGCGTCTGCCGGCAGGCCGAACAGGTCCCTGCACTTGGCGTCCCAGCGCAGCTCGCGCGTGGCAGGAATGAAGTCCCACGTGCCGACGTCGGCCGCCTCGTTCGCCAGGCGAAGGCGGGCCTCGCTTTCCGCCAGGTTGGCTTCCGCGGTTCGCCTTTGCTCGAGCTCGCTGTGAAGCTCGCGCACCAACCGAACGTTGTCGATCGCCACCGCCGCTTCGGCGGCAAGCCCTTCGAGCCCGCGTTCGGATTCCTCGGTGAACACCCCCTTCTCGGCGTGCCCAAAGAACAGGCTGCCCAGGACCTCGCCGCTGCGAGAGAAGACCGAAACCGCGAGGTAGCTGCGGACCGGCAGATGTCCCTCGGGCATGCCGAAGTAGGGCTCGCTCCGGCCGTAGCGCGGGTCCTGCGTGATGTCGTCCGACCGCACGATGCCTTCGCCCGAGAATGTTGGCCCGAACACTTGCGTGTTGCGCGGCATCGGGAACCGGGCGAACGCCTCCGCGGGCGCGCCCGAGAGCGTGTAGAGCATGTAGCTTTCGCCGCGGGCGTCCTCGACATTGTAGAAGAACGCGCCGAACTCTGCGCCGGTCAGTTCTACCCCTGCGTCGGTGACGATCTGGACGAGTTGCTGGAGATCATTCTCCGCCGCCAGCGCCGAACCCGCGCGGTTGAGCACCTCCAGCGCGCGGCGCTCTTCGCCGAGCGCCTCCTCCGCCTTGCGGCTAGTCGAGCGGTCGCGTACGATTTTGGTGAATCCGACCGCACGGCCCGCGGCGTCGCGGATCGGCGACATTTCGCCGGTCGCCCAGATCAGCGCGCCGTCCTTGTGGATCCGCCACCCTTCGTCGCCGCCCCCGCGCCCGCTCGATAGCGCATTCGCCATTTCGCGCTGGAGGGCCTCTTCGCCGGTTCCTTCGGGAAACAGGCGCTCGAGCGTGCGTCCGATCATCTCGGGCGCCGTCCACCCGAAAATCCGCTGCGCGCCCGCGCTCCAGCTCGTCACGCGGCCGCGCATATCCGTGCTGATGATGGCGGTCTCGACTGCGCTGTCGACGATCTGCCGCCATTGGTCAGCCGAGATCTGCTCCCCCATCTCAGCGGTCATGAATTCCCCTCGGGCCTCGTCCCATAAGGTCCGCAAACGGTCGGCGCGCGCATTTGTGCCGATAATACGTGCCGGTGGTTAACGCAGAGCGGCGAACCTCCGCTGAGCGAGCGAAGGGATAGTTACTTTAGCAAGCGTAATCAGAATCTTAATCCCCTCGCGAGCGGCTTCCGGAATTATGACGGTTAATGCCGGAACCGGGCGGACCGTACCGAATTGAAAGTGCGAAGGGACGGGCGAAGTCGGCTATGGCAGCAGCGGTTTCGGTGGGTGAGCAAATGATCGGCCGCCGCGCTTCGCAGCGGACGGCATGCAGCCTGGTGGTGGAAATCCGGGATGTGGGTAGCGACTGGAACCGGGCGCAGCTCAAGGACATCTCAGACAGCGGCTGCCGACTGACGCGCACCGGCAGCTTCGCCAAGGGCGGCAGCCTGTGGCTGCGGCTCCCTGGCATAGAGCCGATCGCCGCGCGGGTCCGCTGGACTTCTGCTGACGCTCTGGGATGCCCGTTCCTCTATCCCCTCGATCGCAACGCGCGCGCCGTGCTCGATTCCCTGCTCGGGAATGTTGGTAGCCACGTGATAGCGTCGGATCCGCCAGCCGGGTGGGCCGCTCGCGAACCGACCCCCGTGTCAGCCCCGGCGCCCTGCCATCCTGCAATGGAGATCGCATGCCTCTCGCAGTGAAACGACCGCCGCGCTTCGCCTCGCGCGATCCGCGGTGCGCGGTGAACCTCAGCACCGGAATGCTGCTCCCCGACGACAGCATCGCGCCGGTCACCGTCCGCAACCTGTCGGATCGCGGCTTCATGGGGGAGTGCAGCGCCGAGATCGCCGAGGGCGCGCGGCTTGGCATCGACCTTCCCGGCTTTGGAATTGCCCCTGCCATCGTCCGCTGGCGGCAGGATGACGAGATCGGCTGCCAATTTCGCCGCCCGATCCCGGTGGAACGCGTGACGCAGGGCCATCAGTCTGCTTTCTTAGGGCCATATTAACCAAAAGGTCACCAGCACGAGCCTACCGCCTGCCCATGAAAGCCTCCCCCGTCATCCTGATCGCCGACGATGAGCCGCTGCTGACGGAGCTGCTCGAATTTCGCCTGGGCGCGAAGGGCTATGAAACCGTCGTGGCGCACGATGGGCGCGAGGCGCTGGCCCGGCTCGACGCGGACAAACCCGAGGCCGTGGTGCTCGACGCGATGATGCCGGTTCACGACGGCTTCGAGGTGCTGCGCCGCATGCGCGCCAATCCCGATACCGCGGACACCCCGGTGATCATGCTCACCGCACGGCGCGGAGAGGCCGATGTGATCGGCGCATTGGAGCTGGGCGCGAACGACTACCTGGTGAAACCCTTCCTGCCCGAGGAGCTGCTCATCCGGCTCGGGCGTCTGCTGGCCGGCAAGAAAGTATGAAGCCGCTCGTTGCCAGCATTGCGCTGGCGCTCGCTCTCGCGGCGGCTCCAGCGCTGGCGCAGCAGCAGAACGGCTACGAAGCCGGCGTCGCGGCGCGCCAGGCCGGTCATGCGGCTGAAGCGGAGACGCTGCTCCAGGCGTGGCTCGCCGCGCATCCGGGCGATCTCGATGCCCGCTTGCAGCTGGCTTATGCCGAGCTCGACTTGGGACACCTCGATGCAGCCGAAGCCGGTTTCCGGGCGGTGCTCGCCGGCGCTCCCGCCTACACCGATGCGCAGCGAGGGCTGGCGATGGTGGCGGCACGGCGCGGGCGCGCCGAGAACGGGGCGCGCGGGTTTGTGCTGGTCGAAGGGGCGCTGAGCGCGGTCAGCGGCGCGCGCGACTGGCGCGAAGGCGCGCTCGAAGTCCAGTTTCCGGCAGGGAGCACGGCGACTGCGGGCGCAAGGGCGCAATATTACCGGCGGTTTGGACGCGACGATGTCGAGCTGGTCGGCCGCATCGACGTGCATCCGTCGGACGACCTCTGGTTGCGAGCCAATGTGGGCGGCACGCCGAACGCCGATTTCCGCCCGCGCTTCGAGATCGGCGGCGGACTCGACTGGCGACTGTCCCGCGGAGACGCCACGGTGCTGACACTCGACGGCGAATACCAGCGGTTTCCGCTGCAGGACGTGGTGACGATAAACCCCGGGATCGTGCAATATTTCGATCGCGGCAATGCCTGGATCACCCTGCGCGGGATCGGCACCGTGGCGGACGGCGGACCCTTGCAGCTCGGCGCCCTCGTGCGCGGCGACTACGTGCCGGCCGAACGCTGGCGGCTGTTCGCGGGCGTCTCCAACGGGCCCGACACCGACCTCGGCGTCGTGACGCGCACGACCGGGCTGTTCGGCGGGGTGGAGGCTCCGCTTGGCCGCGCGCTGAGTGTGACTGGCTCGGTCGGCCACGAATGGCGCGAGGACGGAGCCGACCGCACCGAGTTCCGGCTGGGGCTCAAGGCCGGGTTTTGACCACCCTCGTCTCGCTGTGGGAGTTTTCGCTGCTGCTCGTCTCGGCGGCGATGCTGGCCGTCGCGGCGCTGCTGCTGGCGCGGGCGATCGGCAATGGTCGCGCTCACCGGCGGGCCGAGATGCGCGGCGTGCTGCTGCCCGCGCTGCTTGCCGGCGAAAAGGTCGCGAGCGACAATCCCAAACTGATGCACAAGGTCGCCGCGGCGCTGACGATGGAACTGGCCGAGCTCGTGCGCGGATCGGACCGGGAAGGCTTCATCGCCGCCGCGACGGCCGCGGGCGCGACCGACGAATTGCGTCGGCTGATGCGCTCGCGCTCGGCGCAGGACCGGCTGACCGCCGCCGAAGCGCTGGCGCTATTCCCGGCGTTCACCGAGGAAGTGACCGCGATTGCGCTGGGGGATCGCAACCCGGACGTGCGGCTGGGTGCGGCGCTCGCGCTCGCGCAAGAGGGCCGCGCGCCGGCGCCCGGTGTCCTTGTGCGCGCGCTCGGCATCGGCAGCGCCGAACACTCGCTGCTGGTGGTCTCTCTGATGCGCGATCTGGTGAAGACCGATCCGGCCGCGGTCGAGGCGCTGCTCTACGACGGCGATCTCCCCGACGCCGCGAAGCTTGCCGCGACCGATGCACTGGCGGAGAGCGGGACGGTCGAGCACGCGCCGCTCGTCGCATGGATGGCGAGCGCGGCGGGCGAGGACAGCGAGTTGCAGCCGCGCATCTTCCGCGCGCTCGGCCGGCTCGGCCATCCGGGCGGCCACGCGGCGATCGTCGCCGGGCTCGACAGCCCGGTGTGGCAAGTGCGCTCCGCCGCCGCCGAAGCCGCCGGTCGCTCGGGCGTGAAGGCCGCGGTGGCCAGACTTGCCGAGCTGCTCGACGACGAGGAAGGGTGGGTCCGCTTTCGCGCCGGCGAGGCGCTCGCGCGGCTCGGCGCCGACGGTCGGCTCGAGCTGCACCGCGCCGCCTGCGGTCCCGCGCCCATCGCGCGCTCCGCCGCCAGGGCAATCATGGCCGAAAGGCGCGTCGCGTGACTTTCGAGCCGCCCGCCTGGGCCGAGCAGTGGATGGTCGCCTCGGCGCAGGCGATCGCCTTCGTGGTGATCGTCACCGGCTTGCTGCAAGTGGGCTTCTACATCGTCCAGCTGGTGTTCGCGACATTTGCGCTGTCGAATCGCCCGCCGGTGCCGCGCGGGGCGACGCTGTGGCGCCGCTACTCGGACCAGGCGCCGCCGATCTCGGTGCTCGCGCCCGCGTTCAACGAGGAACTGACGGTGGTCGAGAGCGTGCGCTCGCTGCTCGCGCTGCAGTACCCCGACTTCGAGGTGCTGCTGATCAACGACGGGTCGAAAGACGGCACCCTGGCGCGGGTGATCGCCGAGTTCGGGCTCGAGCGGGTCGATCGCTACGTCGACGACCGCGTCGCCCACGCGCCGATCCGCGGGTTCTACGCCAGCTCGGCGCTGCCCCGGCTACTGGTGATCGACAAGGAGAACGGCGGCAAGGCCGACGCGCTCAACGCCGGCATCAACACCTGCCGCACCTCGCTGTTCTGCGCGATCGACGCCGATTCGATCCTCGAGCGCGACGCACTGCTGCGGGTCGTGCGGCCGTTCATCGACGACCCCGACCTGACCATCGCCGCCGGCGGCACCATTCGCATCGCCAACGGCTGCACGATCGATTCCGGACGGGTGACACAGGTCCGCCTGCCGACCAACTTCCTCGCGCTGGTGCAGATCATGGAATACCTGCGCGCGTTCCTGATGGCGCGCCTCGCGCTCGGGCGGATGCAGGTGCTCACGGTGATCTCGGGCGCATTCGGGCTGTTCAAGCGCGAGCGCGTGGTCGAGGTCGGCGGCTACAGCCACGGCACGGTCGGCGAGGACATGGAGCTGGTGCTGAAGCTCCACAAGCACATGCGCGATCTTGGGAGGCCCTACCGCGTCGAGTTCATCGCCGAGCCGGTCTGTTGGACCGAGTGCCCGGAGGATGTGAAGGTGCTCGGCCGTCAGCGCAGCCGCTGGCAGCGCGGCGCGCTCGAGTGCTTCGCAAAGCACAAGGCGATGTGCTTCAATCCCAAGTACGGGCGGATCGGCTTCATCGGCTTCGGCCAGATCCTGCTGGTCGACGTGGTCGGCCCACTGATCGAGGTGCTGGGCTATGTCCTCGTGCCGCTGCTCTACGGGCTGGGGCTGCTCGCGCTGCCGTGGCTGCTGGCGTTCCTCGCGGTGACCTTCACGTTCGGCGTGTTCGTCAGCGCGGCGACGCTGATCCTCGAGGAAATCCAGCTCCGCCGCTTCCCGCGCGCGCGAACTCGCCGTGCTGGCGCTGATCGCGGTGGTCGAGAATTTCGGCTACCGTCAGCTGTCGAACGTGTGGCGGCTGCAGGGCTGGTGGCAGTTCGTGCGCAAGCAGCAGAGCTGGGGCACGATGACCCGCAAGGGCTTCGGCGGCGCGGCGGCCTAGAGCGCGCCGAGCAGGCCGATCAGCCGGGCGCCCTCGGCCACCCCGTCGCCGCCCGCGCGAACCGCCTCCTCGAGCGCCAGTGCAGCCGCGCCGACGTCCGAATGGCCGAACATGCCGGCGATCCCCGCGAGCTTGTGCGCGCGGTCGACCACCGTCGCGGCGTCCCCCGCTGCAAGCGCGGCTGCAATCGCGTCGCGTTCCTGCGGCGCGCGCGCGGCGAACCGCCCCGCGAGCTCGGCCAGCCTGTTCTCCAGCGGGGTCACAGGAAGGCGCGGACCTGCGCCGGCAGGTTGATCGGGTCGAACGGCTTGCCGATGACTCCCAGCGCGTCGAGAGTGGAGAAATTCTGGATGTCGGACCGCTGCGCGCGCGCGGTGACGAACACCACTGGGATCGCCGCGGTCTCGGGCTGTTCGCGCAGGCGCGCGAGCACTTGGGGCCCGTCCATCCCCGGCATCATCACGTCGAGCAGGATCAGCGCCGGGTTCCATTCCGCCGCCACCGCGAGCGCCTCTTCGCCCGAGCCGACGGTGCGCACTGTGAACCCGGGGTCGAGCGAGAGCGACATCTCGGCGACCTCGCGAATGTCGGGCTCGTCGTCGACGTAGAGAATGCGGCTCATGCAGCGTTCCTGCTCTGCTGCCCGGCGAGTGTCATGGTGGTTTCCACCAGCTGACCGAGCGACGTGCGGCTCTTTACCAGCACTGCATCGACCGGCGCCACCTCGGCGTGCGGATCGTCGAGCGCGGTGAACAGCACGACCGGCAGCGCGGGGTTGTCCTCGCGCAGCGCCGGCACGAGGTCGAGCCCGTTGTCGGGCGCCATGCCGACATCGACGATGGCCGCGGCGAAGCGGTACTCACCCAGCGCCCGGCGCGCCTCCCCAACGCTGGCGACCGAGACCACCTCCGCGCGGTCCTCGAACGCGCTGGCGACGACGCTCAGGCAGTCGGCGTCATCGTCGACGTGGAGGATCAGCGGGAGCCCTTCGCCAGCGCCCTTGAGCGGCACGGCGGAGTCCTCGGCCAGCGGCAGCTCGACGAAGAACACCGTGCCGCCCCCTTCGCGATCGGCGTAGCTGAGCACGCCGCCGTGGCGGTGCGCGATCTCGCGCGCGATCGACAGCCCCAGCCCGGTGCCGCCCTTGGCGCGGCTGTCGGAACTGTCGGCCATCGCGAACTTGCCGAAGATGCGCTCGCGGAAATCGGCGGGGATGCCCGCGCCCCGGTCGCGCACTTCGATGCGCGCGAAGTTCTCCCGCTGGAGGCTGGCGATCTCGACCTCGCCGCCGGCCGGGGAGTGCTTGATCGCATTGGAAACGAGATTGGTGAGCAGCTGCTCGAGCTTGTCGGGGTCGCCCATCACGCACTGCGGCCACGGCGGCAGGTGCGTGGTCATGCGGATGCCGTTGCTGTCGGCAAAGCCGCTGTTCGCCGCGACGGTGCGCATCACCAGCGGTCCGATCTGCATCCGGCGGATGTCGAAGCTCATCTTGCCGGATTCGATCTTCTCGATGTCGAGCATGTCGTTGATCAGGCGGATCAGGCGCTCGCAGTTGTTGTGCGCGATGTGCACCAGTCGGGCCGCCTTTTCGTTCAGTGGACCGACCGCGCCGGCTGCGAGCAGCCCGAGCGACCCGCCGATCGAGGTGAGCGGCGTGCGCAGCTCGTGGCTGACGGTGGAGACGAACTCGGTCTTCATCGTCTCGATCCGCTTGCGTTCGGTGATGTCGCGGATGACCGCGACATAGAGCCGCTCGTCCGAGGTGCTGAACCGGCTGATCGCCACGTCGGTCTCGAACACGCTGCCGTCCTTGCGGCGGCCGGTGAATTCCTGCCGGTTGCCCGCGCCCCGGCGGCCGCCCGCGCCGACCTGGGCAAGCCAGGCCTGGCTTTCGTCGATCGTCGGCGGGTGCGCCATCAGGTACGTGTTGTGCTGCCCCACCAGCTCCGCCTCGTCGTAGCCGAACAGGCGCAGCACGCTGGGGTTGAGCTCGAGTATCGTGCCGTTCTGATCGAGCAGCAGCATGCCATCGACCGTGCTGTCGAAGATCGCCCGCTGGCGGTTGGAGAGGCTCTGCACCCGCCGCAGCGCGGCGTGCCGTTCCTGGATCGTGCGCCCGGTGAAGATCGCCACCGCCGCCAGCAGCAGCGCCAGCGCCGCGATCAGCAGGTCGATCGTCCGTTCGACCTTCTCGCGAGAGGCGTCGCGCGTGCGCTCGATGCGGGTCAGCCGGCTGCTCTCCAACCGGTCGAGCCGCCCGATCTCGGTACGAATCTCGTCCATCAGGCGCTTGCCCTGGCCGGCGGCGATGTCGCGCCGGGCGAGCTCGATCTGACCGCTGTCGACCAGCTCGATGCGCCGGCTCGCGAAGGCGAGCTTGCGGGCCGAGAGGGCGCGCAGGCGGGCGACGCCGGCCGTCAGTTCAGGCTCTTGCGGGAGCCGCGCGGTGAGCTTGGCGAAAGTCCGGTCGATCGCGCCGGTGGCCTGCGAGTAGGGCTCGAGAAAGGCGCGGTCGCGGGTAATCACGTAGCCGCGCTGTCCGGTCTCGATATCCTGGTGTTCCGACAGAAGCTCGGCGAGCGTCGCGCGCGTCTCGATCGATCCGTCGAGCAGGTTGCGCAGCTCGCGCACCTCGAGGAATTCCTTCTGGATCCGCAGGAAGAACCCGAACAACGCGAGCGGAATGGTCATGAGCACCAGCGCGACGGCCGCGCGCTTGAAATTGAACTGCAAACCCATGACCGTCGCCTCTGTCGCGGCGGCGCCGCAATGCCAAGCGACTTACCCCAGATGGGTGAAGAAATAGTGCCGGACGCTAACGATCTTGCCCGGGAGTCAGCGGCCGCGCTCCATCTCCCCGCGCAGCACCGCGGCCCGCGAGCGCAGCAGGTCGCGCCGCGCGACGATGCCGACGAGCGCGCCGGTGTCGGGCGCGACAACGCAAATCCGCCCGATCTGCTCGGTGATCATCAGGTTGGCGACCGCGTCGGCGGGGGTATCGGGCGTGACCACCGGCAGCGAGCTATCCGACAGCTGCTCGCCGATCGTCTCGGCATCGGTGCCGCCGTCCTGCCGCCAGCGCAGCGCGTCACGCCGGGAGACGAGCCCGATCGGCCGCTCGCCCCGGCCGAGCACGGGATAGCTGCGGTGCCTGGCCGTCTCGAAGAAGCGCACGGTCTCGGCCACGGTCATCGCCTCGGGCAAGGTCTCGGGATCGGCGGTCATCAGATCCCCCGCCATTCCGAGCGCGAGCGGATCGACGGTGTATTCCTGGCTGATATGCCGCCCGCGGCGCGAAATCTTCTCGGTCAGGATCGAACGCTTGAGCACCAGCACCGCGAAGGCGAACGCCGCGCCCGAGGCGGCGACGGTGAGCGGCAGCGCGGAGAAGTGACCGGTGAGTTCGACCGTGAACACCGCCGAGGTGAGCGGGGCGCGCATCGCCGCGCTCATCATCCCCGCCATCCCTATCAGCGCCCACTCGCCGACCCCGCCCGGCAGCCAGATGCCGGCGATCCCTCCAAGCGCGCCACCGATGATCAGCAGCGGCGCGAGGATGCCGCCCGAGGTGCCCGAGCCGAGCGCCACCAGCCATACCACGCTCTTGACCACCAGCAGGAGGACCAGGCCCGCGAGCAGCAGGTGGCCGTCGAGCAGGTCCTGGATACTGGCATAGCCGGCGCCGAGCACGCGCGGCTCGATCAGCCCGCCGAGGCCGACGATCACCGCGCCCAGCGCGGGCCACCACATCCAGTGCACGGGCAGGCGGTGAAAGGCATCTTCGATCCCGTAGAGCGCGCTCGAAAGCAGCGAGCCCACGCAGCCCGCGAGACAGCCGATGAGGGCCGCCAGCACCAGCGTCGCGCCACCGGGTACCAGCGCGCCGCCGAACGGGAACAGCGGCCCCGATCCCACCATCAGCGGCCGCCATGCGAGCGCCACCAGCGCGCTGACGATCACCGGCACGAAGCTGCGCGGCTTCCACTCGAACAGCATGACCTCGATCGCCAGCAGGATCGCCGCGACCGGGGTGCCGAAGATCGCGGTCATGCCCGCCGCCGCGCCCGCCACCAGCAGCGTCTTGCGCTCGGCGGCGGTGAGGTGGAACCGCTGCGCGAACAGCGACCCGATCGCGCCGCCGGTCATGATGATCGGCCCCTCCGCGCCGAACGGCCCGCCCGAGCCGATCGAGATCGCCGAGGACAACGGCTTGAGCACCGCGACGCGCGGCGAGAGCTTGCTTTCGCCGTAGAGGATTGCCTCGATCGCCTCGGGGATGCCGTGACCGCGGATCTTGTCCGATCCGAAGCGCGCCATGAGGCCGACCAGCAGGCTGCCGACCACCGGGATGATCACCACCAGCGGCCCGCTCGCGGCATCGACGATCAGCGCCGGCCCGACGGATACCCGCTGGAACCAGAACAGGTTGATCACCAGCGCGATCAGGTGGAGCAGTACCCATGCCGCCACCGCGCCGCCGGTGCCGGTGACCACCGCCATACTCGCGAGCACGAGCATGCGCTTGTCGGCGGTGTGGTCGGCCAGCCGCGGCCGGTGCGCCGCCACGCGGGGTTCGGCGGCGTCGGTGGTGTCGCTCACGTGGATCCTCTTGGCTAAGATGGGCGGCCAGCTATGTCGTAACACGACACATATCAAGGACGATGGCGTGACAGGCGAACTCGACGAGCACGACTATGCCACTTTGGCGGGCTTCCGGTTCGAGCTGCGCCGGTTCCTGCGCTTCTCCGAACAGGCGGCCGCGAACGCCGGGCTGACGCCGCAGCAGCACCAGGCGCTGCTCGCGATCCGCGCGCGAGGCGAGGAGGGCATGCTTGTCGGCGATCTTGCCGAGCGGCTGATGCTGAAGCCGCACAGCGCCTCCGAACTCGTCAAGCGGCTGGTGAAGCACGGCCTGGTCGAACGGCGGCCCGGCAGCGCCGACCGGCGGCAGGTGCGCATCGCGCTGACGGACAGCGCGCGCGAGCTGCTCGCGTCGCTTTCGGCGAGCCACAAGGCCGAGCTGCGCCGGCTGCGGCCGTTGCTCCAGCGGCTGCTCGACGCGCTATGAGGCGTCAGCGCGCGCCGATCACGTAGACCGCGCAGGCGAGCGAGACGACGAAGCTCACCGCCGTCGCGCACGCGACCGGGGTCGCGGCGCGCCAGCCGAGCTGAAGCACCATCTTCATGTCCGAGCGCATTGCAGTGGCGATCACCGCGAACAGCAGCAGCGCCTTCGACAGCGCCATCGTCGTCGAGCGCACCGCCTCGGGCACCGCCACCACGCTGTTGACCGCGAGGAGCGCGACGAACCCGGTGATGAACCACGGCGGCGCCAGCCGGCGCCAGGTCGAGGGCGCGCCTTCGGACGCGCTGCCGATCCACAACGAGACGAAGATCAGCGCCGGGCCCAGCAGCGCCACGCGCGAAAGCTTGATGATCGTCGCCTCCGATCCCGCGGCATCGGAAAAGGTGAAGCCGCCGCCGATCGCCTGCGCGACGGCGTGGATCGAGGCGCCGCTGAGGAACCCCGCCTGGGTATCGTTCAGGCCGAGGTCGCCGGCGATCACCGGATAGACCGACATCGCCAGCGCGCTCGCCATGCTGACGCCGATCAGGGTCATCGCGAAGTGCGCCTGGCTCAGCCGGTCGCGCCCGATGATGCCGTAGAGCGCCAGCGCCGCGCTGGCGCCGCAGATCGCGGTCGCGCCGCCGGCGAGGATGCCGGCATAGCGCGTCTGGCCCGAGAGGCGCGCGCCGGTCAGCCCGGCGGCGAACGTAAGTCCCATGATCGCCAGCAGCGATACGAACGGCCATGGCCCGAGCGCCGCGACCTGCATCAGCGTCACCTGGAAGCCCAGCGCGACGATGCCCCAGCGCAGGCAGCTGCGCGACGCGAGGTCGAGCCCGGCGTGAGTCGATTTCTCCTGCGCGACGAAGCTGAGCGAGAGCCCGATCAGCAGCCCGAGCAGGATGATCGGGAAGTCGTAGTGCTCGGCAAGCCAGGCGGCGGCGGCGGCGGCGACCCCGACTACCGCGAGCCCGGGGACGTAGCTAGTCCGCTCCTCTTCGGTCGCCGCGGCGGCGTGCGCCTCCCCCTCGCGGCGCTTGCCGGCGAGGTAGAGTTCGCCGAACAGGTCGCCGGCGTAGAGATCGACGGTGGGATCGGCGTTGTTCCGGTCCCTCGACGCGCGTATGTCCAGCGTTGTCATATTCGCGGTCATATTGCGCCAAGGCCGCGTTTGGCAAGCCGTGAATGGAAGCTGTTGACGTTATATGGCAGCGTTGTCATATCGGCACACGAGTGGGGCGGCGATCATCGAATCAAGCGCTTCATCGCGGCGGAAACATCCGCCGAACACCTGCAAGGACTGTCTCATGAGCGAGTTACCCGCGCCGCCCGACCATCGCACCCTGGGTCACAGCGGTATCGCGATCTCGCCGATCGCCTGGGGGATGTGGCGGCTCGCCGAAGGCGGACGCAGCGCGCGCGATGCGGCGGCGCTGGTGCACGCCGCGCTCGATGCGGGCATCACGCTGCTCGATACGGCCGACATCTACGGCTTCGATGGCCAGGGCGGCTTCGGTAATGCGGAGGCGCTGCTCGGTGAGGTGCTCGCGGCGGGGCCCGGCTTGCGCGCGCGCATGGTGCTCGCGACCAAGGGCGGGATCATGCCCCCGCTGCCGTACGACCAGTCCGCCGGATACCTGACGGGCGCGCTCGACGCTTCGCTGAAGCGGCTGCGGACGGAGGCGATCGACCTCTACCAGATCCACCGGCCCGACATCCTCGCGCACCCGCAGGAAGTCGCCCGCACGCTCGACGACGCGGTCGCGGCGGGCAAGGTGCGCGCGCTCGGCGTGTCGAACTTCACGCCTGCGCAGATCGAGGCGCTGCAGCACTTCCTCGGCCACAAGCTGGTCGCCACGCAGCCCGAAATCAGCCCGCTGCGGATCGACTGCTTCGAAAACGGCGAGCTCGACCAGGCGATGCGTCTCGGGCTTGTCCCGCTCGCGTGGTCGCCGCTCGGCGGCGGGCGGCTGCTCAAGCCCGAAAGCGCGCGCGACCAGGCGGTGGCCGCCGAGCTCGACCGGGTCGTTGCGGAGCAGGGCGTCAGCCGCTCGGTCGCCGCTTACGCGTGGCTGATGGCGCACCCGGCCGGGATCGTCCCGATCGTCGGCTCGCAAAGCGCCGCGCGCATCGCGGAGGCCGCGCAGGCGCTCGAGGTGCGCTGGACCCGGCAGGATTGGTACGCGGTGCTCGTCGCCGCGCGTGGAGAAAGGCTTCCCTGATGACCCAGGCCCAACAATGCGAGATCGCGTGGTTCTCCGCGCTGTGCGACGACGACTACGAGTTTCTCGGCGTGCCCGATCCGCAGCTCCAGTCGAGCTGGGAGCACTGCCGCGACATCGTCCTGCGCGCCGAAGAGGGAGGGTTCGACAACATCCTGCTCCCCTCGGGCTACCAGCTCGGGCTCGACACGACCGTGTTCGCCGCCGCCATCGCGCCGATGCTCACGCGCATGAAGCTGCTGTGGGCGACCCGCATCGGCGAGGACTGGCCGCCGCAGCTCGCCCGCCGCATCGCCACGCTCGACCGCATCCTCGGCCCCAACGCGCAAGGGACCGGCGGCCGGCTCAACGTGAATATCATCTCGTCCGACATGCCCGGCCAGGCGATGCCCGGCGGCCCGCGCTACGCCCGCGCGACCGAGGTGATGAAGATCGTCCGCGCGCTCCTCAATGGCGAGAGCATCGATCACCAGGGCGAGCACTACCAGCTCAAGATCGACCCGCCGCGGATCACCACGCTCAGCGGCAAGTGCCCGCCGTTCTACTTCGGCGGCCTCAGCCACGAGGCGCGCGAGTGCGCCGCCGAATGCTGCGACGTCTACCTGATGTGGCCCGACACGATGGACAAGGTGCGCGAGACGATCGGGGATATGAAGGCGCGCGCGGCCAGCTTCGGGCGCGAGCTCAAGTTCGGCTACCGCGTCCACGTCGTGGTGCGCGAGACCGAGGAGGAGGCGCGCCAGGCCGCCGACCGGCTGCTGTCGAAGCTCGACGACGAAACGGGGCGCGCGATCCGCGAGAAGTCGCTCGACG
>JBQCFR010000317.1:0-3159 GCA_051958885.1 Tsuneonella sp. | reverse complement strand
CCTTCGCCGACGCTTTCCGCGTCGTCGCCGGCGAGCCCGGCGCCGGCGGCGACGGCGATCCCCGCGCCATCGCCAACCGGGTCGCGCAACTGGGCGAGCTGCAAAGCTTCATGGCGAGCTACAAGGAGCGGCTCGCGAAGGAAAAGCTCAGCGCGATCAATTGAGCGCGGTTGCTGGTCAGATCGCGTTTTGAATTCCCCCTCACCCTCCCAGCGCTTCGCGCTGCGCCCCTCCCTCTCCCACAAGGGGAGAGGGCTTTGCGCGTCCGGGCGGATCACGCGCGCCCCTGCAAGATCGCGCCGAGCAGCGTCCGCAGCGGCTTGGCGCAGGCGGCGAGCCCGGCGTGGGCCGCCGCTTCGCCCAGCTCCTCGCGGGTCAGGCCGTCGCGCTCTGCCAGGCAGTGCCAGAACAGCGCGGTCATCTCAGCAAGCTTGAGCTGCCCGCTGCCCGCCCGCTCGACCAGCGCGAACAGCGGCCCGAGCTCTTCCTCGGCCGCCACGAGCGCGGCGAAGGTTGGCCGCAGCAAATACTCGCGTTCGGCGATCGTCAGGGAGGCTTCACCTCTCAGCGCGTTCGGAGTCCTCGTTGCGCTACCGCGTTGGCCAAGGCCAGCTTCGCTTCCGGCTGCTTGAGCGCCGCTCACGCCGGGACCACCGCGCCGGAGCTTTCGAGCTGCAGCGTGTAGTTGCGCTCGCCGTTGAAGTCGCCGGCGTAGTCGAGCCGCTGGACCAGGAAGCGCCCGCGCAGGCGCTCGCCGTCCTCGAACGACAGCTCGTAGTGCGCGACCGTCCCGGCGAGCGCGTTAGCGCGGATCGCGGTCTCCGCGTCGGAGCCGAGGAAGATCCCGCTCGCGCTGACCGAGACCGAGCGCGTGCCCGCGCCCGACAGCAGCTCGCGCCAGCCGCCGCTCTCCTTGTGCGTGACGACCACGGTGTCGCCGTTGATCGACATCTGCGTCGTGCGCAGCCCGGCGACGGTGGCGTAAGCCGGCGGCTGCGCGCCGTCGGAGATCTTGAGAAGGAAGGCGGAGCCTTTCTGGGCGGTCATTTGGGTTCTCCTGGTGAAAAGCCTCCCCGGGACGGGGAGGGGGACCGCACGCAGTGCGGTGGAGGGGACTCGAGTGCAGGCGCCGCGGTCGGGGGCGGACTCCCCTCCGTCAGCCTTCGGCTGCCACCTCCCCGTGCCGGGGAGGCTCAGGGTGTGGCCAAGCACCTGAAACGGTATTCCAGCAGCACCGCGCGGCGGTTGTTCGCGCGGCGCTCGGACCGCCCGCGCAGGTAGTGGGTGGTCGCGACCTGAAAGGTGGCCTGCTCGCGCGGGAACGCGCGGACGCGGTCCTGCACCAGCGCCGCGAGGCCGCGCCCGGTGACGGGATCGTCGCCGCGGCAATGCAGCTCGAGCGCCACGCGCACCTCGCGTCCTTCCTGAGTCTTGGTGCTCCAGTCCGCGCTCGCGCTGGCGGCGATCGCCAGCCACGGCGGCGAGACGGCCGCGGGCGCCTCCTCCGCAATCGCGTTGATCGCGCCGGACAGCGTCGCATCGGCATGCAGCCAGTCGATCAGCGCCGCGCGCAGTTCGATTTCCATCAGCGGTCTCCCAACAAGGGCCAGAGGAGCCGAGCGGACCGCCAGCGCCGGGGATCGGCGGCCCCTGCGCGGCGGCGCTCCTCGGCGCGGGCGGCCGCGAGCTTCGCGGCCTTGGCGGCCAGGCGCGCGGCGAAGCTCGCGGCGGGCGGATGGGCGTTGGCGGTAATCATGCGAGCCGCATCCGCCGCCACGGCCGCCACAGCGCGGTGACCGCCGCGGGCGGGGCGCTCGCGCCGCCTTCGCCGCGCTCGCGGTAGGCGTATGCGGCCAGCCGGACGATTCCCTGGCGTAGCCCCGCGCGCAGGCTCGCCCAGTCGGGCGCGAGGCCGGCCGTGAAGCGCACCGCCACGCGGCCCGCGTTGCCTTGGCGCACGAGCCGCACACGGCCCGACCCGTCGGCCTCCAGCTCGATCGCGTAGGCGTCGGCGGCGAGCGGATAGCGCGCGCCCTCGGCGGGGACGGCCTCGATCCCGCTGATCGCCTGCACCGGCCGTGCCGAGAGCGCCTGCCACTCGGTCGAGCCGGCGAGCAGCTCCTCGCACTCGGTTTCGAGCGGCATCGTGCCGGTGAACGCCTCGCACATCTCGCCGGCCGCGCCGAGCAGCGCGATGAGCGCCGCGTCCTCCGCGGTCGAGGTGATCGCGAGCCATTGCTTGAGCTCGTCCAGAGCCGCACCCGCGAGGTCCGCGGGCGTGACGATAGCCCGCTTCATGGCGGTCTCCCGTTAGAGAATGACTGAAAAAGAGTGCCCGCGCCGGAAGGGGGAACCGGCGCGGGCGAAGAGCCTCCCGGCACGGGGAGGATCGAACGCTACGCCTCGATCTTCAGCAGCTTGATCGCAGCGGAATCGAGCACCTGGCCGCCCACGCGCTTGGTCGCGTAGAAGTGGACGAACGGCTAGTTGGTGAACGGATCGCGCAGGATCTGCGTGGCCGAGCGCTCGGCGATCAGGTAGCCGGCGCGGAAGTTGCCGAAGGCGATCGGGAACGCCCCGGCGGCAATGTCGGGCATGTCCTCGGCCTCGACCACCGGGTAGCCGAGCAGCCGGTCGGGCTGGCCTTCGACGAGGCCCGGCTGCCACAGGAACGCGCCGTCGGCGGTCTTGAGCTTGCGCACTTCGGCCAGCGTCGCCGCATTCATCACCCAGCTCGCGCCCTGGCGGTGGCCGGCCTTCATCGTGTGGACGAGGTCGATCAGCTTGGCGTCGGGGGCGATGTCGAAGCCGGTGGCATCGCCCGAGGCGACGTACTGCAGCGTGCCGAATGCCCGCGCGCCGTCGCCGGTCAGCGCGGTGGGCGCGGAGAGGAAGCCCATCGGCTGATTGACGCCGTTGCCGCCGACGAACGCGGCCCCCTCGGCGCGGGCAAACTCCATGGCGATCTCGCTCGCCAGCCAGCCTTCGAGGTCGAAGGCCGCATCGTCGAGCATCTGCTGGCTCGCCGCCGGGTTGGCGTAGAGCTCGCCGGTCGGCGGAGCGATCTCGGAGAACTGCGGCGTGGCGGTCTCCGGCCGGCCGGCGGTCTCGGCCACCCAGCCGCTGGCGGTGCCGCCGACGGCGACCAGCTTGCGGTAG
>JBQCFR010000316.1:0-3003 GCA_051958885.1 Tsuneonella sp. | reverse complement strand
CTGGCAGAGCGCCACAAGATCAAGCGCGCCGATTTCCTCGGCGAATACGTCGGCCACGAGCTGGACGAGGATTGGCTCGCCGCCCAGGCCAGGAAGGACAAGAAATGGGCCGCCTTCGCTGAGCGGGAGGGCGACGCTGTCGAGCGCATTCGCGCCGAGATCGCCGACATCGCCGGGGCCACCGGCATGAGCCTCAACGAATTCCGCCGGATCGTGAACATGGTCCAGAAGGGCGAGCGCGAGGCGCGCATCGCCAAGAAGGAAATGGTCGAGGCGAACCTGCGCCTGGTGATCTCGATCGCCAAGAAGTACACCAACCGCGGGCTGCAGTTCCTCGACCTGATCCAGGAAGGCAACATCGGCCTGATGAAGGCGGTCGACAAGTTCGAGTACCGCCGCGGCTACAAGTTCAGCACGTATGCCACGTGGTGGATCCGCCAGGCGATCACCCGTTCGATCGCCGACCAGGCGCGCACAATCCGCATCCCGGTCCACATGATCGAGACGATCAACAAGCTGGTCCGCACCAGCCGCCAGTTCCTCCACGAGCAGGGCCGCGAGCCCACGCCCGAGGAAATGGCCGAGCGCCTGTCGATGCCGCTCGAGAAGGTCCGCAAGGTGATGAAGATCGCCAAGGAGCCGATCAGCCTCGAGACGCCGATCGGCGACGAGGAGGATTCGCACCTCGGCGACTTCATCGAGGACAAGAACGCGGTGATCCCGGTCGACGCCGCGATCCAGTCGAACCTCAAGGAAACCGTCACCCGCGTGCTCGCGTCGCTCACCCCGCGCGAGGAACGCGTGCTGCGCATGCGCTTCGGCATCGGCATGAACACCGATCATACGCTGGAGGAAGTCGGGCAGCAGTTCTCGGTCACCCGCGAACGCATCCGCCAGATCGAGGCCAAGGCGCTGCGCAAGCTCAAGCACCCGAGCCGCAGCCGCAAGATGCGCAGCTTCCTCGACCAATAGCGCCGATCGCACGCGCCTCTCCCCCGCCCATGACCCTGCGCGGTTTGACAGGCGGCGGCAGGGCACCCATGCTGCCGCCCCTCTGATGACCGCGCCGCCGCCGATAGATTTCGCCCGCCTGTTCGAGCGGTCGCCCAACCCGTACGTGGTGCTCGACGGCTCGCTCGCGATCGTGTGGGCGAACGACGCCTATCTTGCCGTCACCATGCGCGAACGCGGGGATATCGTCGGCCGCCCCTTGTTCGAAGCCTTTCCGAGCGATCCCGAGAGCGAGAGCCACAAGCTGCTCGAAGGGTCGCTCCGGCGGGTCTTGCGCACCGGCAAGCCCGACGAGCTCGCGCTGATCAGGTACGACATCGCCAATCCGGAAGGCGGCATGGACAGCCGCTATTGGAGCGCGACACACACGCCCCTGCCGGGGGCCGACGGCCGCACGGCGTACGTCCTCCAGCACACGGTCGATGTCACCGAGCTCCATGGTCTGCGCCGGCTGCGCGACGATGCCGGCCTGGTCCAGCGGGCGGACGCGATCCAGGCGCGCAACCGCGACCTCGCCGAAGAGCGCGACCGTTTCCGTACGATGTTCGAACAGGCGCCGGGGTTCGTCGGGGTGGTCAGCGGGCCGCGCCACGTGTTCCTGATGGCGAACGCCGCTTATCGCCGCCTGGTCGGCGAGCGACCGATCATCGGCAAGTCGCTCGCCGAGGCTGTGCCCGAAGTCGTCGAACAGGGCTACGTGGCCCTCCTCGACCGCGTGCGCGACAATCGCCGGACGTACGTCGGCGACCGCGAAGAGCTGTTCCTGCGCGCCGAAGGCAGCGACGAGCTCGAGCGGCGCGTGCTCACGTTCATTTACCAGCCGGTCCTCGATGACGACGAGGTCGTCGCGATCTTCATCCAGGGTCACGACGTCACGCAGGAAGTCGACGCGGCCGATGCGCAGAAGCTGCTGATCAACGAGCTGAACCACCGCGTGAAGAACACCCTGGCGATCGTGCAGGGCCTGGCGGCGCAGTCGTTCCGCAAGCTTGCCGGAGCGGATGATGCGCTCGGCGCCTTCGACGCGCGGCTCAACGCGCTGGCCGCGGCGCACAGCCTGCTCACCGCCGGCAACTGGGAAGCGGCGCCGCTGGAGGACACGGTCCGCAGCGCGGTCGCCGCGACGCTCGGACCCGACGATACGCGCGTGGCGCTCGCGGGTCCCGACCTCGCGCTGCCGCCGCAGGCGGCGGTCTCGCTGGCGATGCTGGTTCACGAGCTGAGCACCAACGCGATCAAGTATGGCGCGCTGTCGTGTGCCGAGGGCCGCGTTGCGGTCGACTGGGCGGTCGACGATGAGCCTGACCGCCGCAAGCTCACGGTGCGTTGGCGCGAGAGCGGCGGACCGCCGGTCGCCCCGCCCAGTCGGCGCGGGTTCGGCACGCGGCTCATCGAGCGCGGCATCTCGGCCGAGGGCGGCAACAAGGCGGTGCTCGATTTCCGGCCCGAGGGGCTTGCCTGCACGATCGTGACGCGCATCGGGGACGAAGGTTGATGGAGCTCGCAGGGCTCAACGTGCTGCTGCTCGAGGACGAGCCGATCATCGCGATGGCGTTCGAGGATCATCTCGACGAGGCCGGCGCCTATCCGCTGGTCGCCGGCTCGATCGATGAAGCTCAGCGGCTCATCGCCGAGAAGCAGGTCGACGCCGCGGTGCTCGACATCAATGTGCACGGGCTGAAGAGCTACCCGGTGGCCGAGGCGCTCTCCGCGCTCGGCGTGCCATACGTCTTCGCATCGGGCTACGGCGACACGGTGCACGAAGGCGCGTTCGTCGGCATCCCGACGGTGACCAAGCCTTACGACCTCGCCGTCATCTGCCGCGCGTTCGATGAGGCAGCGGGCGCGGACTGATCGCCTAATGATCGCTTGAGTAGACCGCGACGCTGGGCGCGAGCGGATCGAGCCGGACCCACAGCGCCAACGCCGGGCCGACGACCAGCAGTCCCACGCCCGCCGCAATCATCGTCCCGCGCCGCAGCCCCGGCCACA
>JBQCFR010000315.1:0-8311 GCA_051958885.1 Tsuneonella sp. | reverse complement strand
GCCGGTGCGGCTGCGCGAGCGGACGGTGTCGCGGCTGCGCGCGGCGATCATCTTGTCGCGGAACGCCTCGCTCGTCTCGCTTTCCGGAGTGGCGAGCCAGACCGATCCGGTCCACGCGCCTTGTGCGCCGGCAGCCATCATCCCCGCCATCTGCGCCCCGGTCATGATCCCGCCCGCCGCGAGCACCGGCACGTTGTAACCTGCGCGGTCGAGCGCGCGAACGACTTCGGGGATCAGCACCAGCGTCGAGACTTCGCCGCAGTGCCCGCCGGCCTCGCCGCCTTGGGCGACGATGATGTCGACGCCGGCTTCGGCCTGGCGGATCGCGTGCTCCTTCGCGCCGACCAGCGCGGCGACCGGCACCCCGCGCTTCTTCCCTTCGGCGATCATCGCCGCGGGCGCGATGCCGAGCGCGTTGGCGATCAGCCGGATCGGGTGGCGGAACGCCACTTCCATCAACGCCAGGCCGTTTTCCGGGGTGATGCCCATCCGCTCCCGCAGCGGCGCAACGGTGCGGTCGGCCTCGATCCCGTACCGGCCGAGCAGGTCCGCGGCGAACTCGGCGTAGCGCTGATCGATCGCCGCGGCGCGAGTCGCGTTATCGTGCATGCCGGCGACGCGCGGGTCGATCGTCTCCGGCACAATCACATCGACACCGTACGGCGCGCCGTCGACATGCGCATCGATCCAGGCGAGCTCTTCCTCGAGCTGGTCGGGCGAGAAGCGGGTGGCGCCGAGCACGCCGAAGCTGCCCGCCTTGCTCACCGCGGCGACCACGTCGCGGCAGTGGCTGAACGCGAACAGCGGGAACTCGCAGCCGGTCATCCGGCAGACTGCGTTATCCATCAGAGCGCGACCTCGTAGTTGGCGGTGGTCTTGCTTGCCACTTCCTCCGCGCTCACGTCCGGTGCGAGCTCGATCAATCGAAAGGGGCTCGCATGATCGCGGCGATGGAACACGCAGAGGTCGGTGACGATCATATCGACGACATTGCGCCCGGTCAGCGGCAGCGTGCAAGCGGGAATGAACTTCGGCGCGCCGTCCCTGGCGGTATGCTCCATTACGACGATGATCTTCTTGACCCCGGCAACGAGGTCCATCGCGCCGCCCATCCCCTTGATCATCTTGCCCGGCACCATCCAGTTGGCGAGGTCGCCATCCTGCGAGACTTCCAGTCCGCCGAGCACGGCGAGGTCGATGTGCCCGCCGCGGATCATCCCGAAGCTCGTCGCGCTGTCGAAATCGGCGCTGTGCGGCAGCTCGCTGATCGTCTGCTTGCCGGCATTGATCAGGTCGGGATCGACCTCATCGTCGTACGGAAACGGGCCGATTCCGAGCATCCCGTTCTCGCTCTGCAGGGTCACGTGCACGCCCGCGGGCACGTGGTTCGCCACCAGCGTCGGGATGCCGATTCCGAGGTTGACGTAGTAACCGTCCTCGAGCTCCTGCGCCGCGCGGGCGGCCATCTGGTCCCGGGTCCAGGCCATTTACGCCGCCTCCCTTTCGCGCACGGTGCGGAACTCGATCTTCTTGTCGTAGGGCGCTCCGACGATGATCCGCTGGACATACACGCCGGGGAGGTGGATGCAGTCGGGATCGAGGCTCCCGGCGGGCACCACTTCCTCGACTTCGGCGACACAGACCTTGCCGCAGGTCGCCGCCGGCAGGTTGAAGTTGCGCGCGGTCTTGCGGAATACCAGGTTGCCCGTCTCGTCGGCCTTCCACGCCTTGATTACCGACAGGTCGGCGAAGATGCCGCGCTCGAGGATGTACTCCTCGCCGTCGAACACGCGCACCTCCTTGCCCTCGGCTACCTGCGTGCCGACCCCGGTGCGGGTGTAGAACCCGGGGATGCCTGCGCCGCCTGCGCGCATGCGTTCGGCCAGCGTACCCTGGGGGCAGAACTCGACCTCGAGTTCACCGGCGAGGAATTGCCGCTCGAACTCCTTGTTCTCCCCGACATAGGAGCTGATCATCTTGCCCACTTGCCGGGTCCGCAGCAGCTTGCCGATGCCTTCGTTGTCGATCCCGGCGTTGTTGCTGACGAACGTCAGGTCCTTCACGCCGGAATCGCGAATGGCGTCGAGGAGCCGCTCGGGCAGGCCGCACAGGCCGAAGCCGCCGGCGGCGATCAGCATGCCGTCGCGCAGGACACCGTCGAGGGCCGCGGCGGCATCGGGATAGAGCTTGTTCATGGGGTCTCCGATCGGCGATGGCGGTTCCATACGGCTGGCCGCGGGCGCTGTCACCATGGGCCGCTCGCAGCGCTTCGGAACGGGCGCCCAAGGAGCACATTCCGCTGCGTTGCAGCAGGAAAACTCTCACCTGCGTGCCTTGCTGACAAAAGTGCTAGCGAGTTACCGTTGTTTTCAGAGTAGTTTGGGGGCGAGTTGCACCCAAGGCAACAAAGCATGACCTTTTCGCACTTGCACAAAAACCCGCCGCGCCGCACATAAGCCGTGCCTTTCAGGCATCCTCTCCCAAGACTTCACGGCCCGGTTGGTTCATCCAGCCGGGCCTTTTTCTTGCGCGCTCCGCTGCGGGAAAATTCCTCCACTGTGCGGCACCGAATCGGCGCCCGGTCATTGGCATTGCGAGGCCGGCTTCCTAGCTGGGGGTCGTAGACACGCGATAAGGAGGCGAATGCCCGATGGCCGAAGCGGATGCGGCGGTAGAGGAACGGACGGTCAGGCTGCAGGTCGCGGCGGCACGGCAGGAAGAAAGCGGACAGGGCATCGCGCGGCTGCCTCGCTCGGCGTTCCAGGCGCTCGGGGTGACCGAGGGCGATGTTCTCCAGATCACCGGCAAGCGCACGACCGCGGCCATCGCGATGCCCGCTTACGAGGAGGACCAGGCGCTCTCGGTCATCCGCCTCGACGGGCTCCAGCGTGGCAATGCGGAGGTCGGCTCGGGCGAGCACGTCAAGGTCAGCTCCGCCGAATCGCGCCCGGCGACGCGCGTCGTGTTCGCTCCGGCACAGCGCGAGATGCGGCTGCAGGGGCCGACCGAGGCCCTCAAGCGCAACTTCTTCCGCAAGCCGCTGGTCGCCGGGGACCTGGTGGCCACGACCGGCCAGCAGCCGGTGCAGAACATGCCGCCCGAAGTGCGCCGGATGTTCAACGCGCCCGCCTATGCGCTCACGCAAATCCGCCTGACGGTGGTCTCCACCGCGCCCAAGGGCATCGTCCACATCGACGAGAACACCGAGGTCGAACTGCGCGCCGAGTTCGAGGAACCGCGCGATGGGCGCGCCGTGGTCAACTACGACGACGTCGGCGGGATCGGCGACACCATTCAGCAGCTGCGCGAGATGGTCGAGCTGCCGCTGCGCTATCCCGAGCTGTTCACCCGCCTGGGCGTCGATCCGCCCAAGGGCGTGCTGCTCCACGGCCCGCCGGGCACCGGCAAGACGCGGCTGGCGCAAGCGGTCGCGAACGAGAGCGACGCCACGTTCATCACCATCAACGGGCCCGAGATCATGGGCTCGGGCTACGGCGAGAGCGAGAAGCGGCTGCGCGAGGTGTTCGAGGAAGCGGCGCGCTCCGCTCCGGCCATCGTGTTCATCGACGAGATCGATTCGATCGCGCCAAAGCGCAGCCAGGTTCACGGCGAGGCGGAAAAGCGTCTCGTCGCACAGCTGCTCACCCTGATGGACGGGCTCGAGGCGCGCTCGAACATCGTCGTCATCGCCGCGACCAATCGGCCCGACGCAATCGACGAGGCGCTGCGCCGCCCCGGCCGGTTCGACCGCGAGATCGTCATCGGCGTGCCGGACGAGAACGGGCGGCGCGAGATCCTCAGCATTCACACCCGCGGCATGCCGCTGGGCGACAAGGTCGATCTCGACGAGCTTGCGCGGGTCACGCACGGGTTCGTCGGCGCGGACATCGCGGCGCTCGCGCGCGAGGCGGCGATCGAGGCGGTGCGGCGGATCATGCCCCGGCTCGACCTCGACGAACGCACGATCCCGCCCGAGGTTCTCGAAGACCTGATGGTCACCCGCGAGGATTTCCTCGCCGCCTTGAAGCGCATCCAGCCGAGCGCGATGCGGGAGGTGATGGTCCAGGTGCCCAACGTCGGGTGGGACGATATCGGCGGGCTCGACGAAGCGACCGAGGCGCTGCGCGAGGGGGTCGAGCTGCCGCTCAGGAACCCCGACGCCTTCCACCGCCTCGGCATTCGCCCGGCCAAGGGTTTCCTGCTGTTCGGCCCCCCGGGCACCGGCAAGACGCTGCTCGCCAAGGCGGTGGCGAAGGAGGCGGAAGCCAACTTCATCTCGATGAAGAGCTCGGATTTGCTGTCGAAGTGGTACGGCGAAAGCGAGCAGCAGATCGCCCGCATGTTCGCGCGCGCGCGCTCGGTCGCCCCGTGCGTGATCTTTATCGATGAGATCGACAGCCTGGTCCCGGCGCGCGGCAGCGGGCAGGGCGAGCCGCAGGTGACAGGGCGGGTGGTCAACACCATTCTGGCCGAAATGGATGGGCTCGAGGAACTGCAGTCCGTCGTCGTCATCGGCGCGACCAACCGCCCGACGCTGGTCGACCCGGCGCTGCTGCGCCCCGGCCGGTTCGACGAACTGGTCTATGTCGGCACACCGGATGTGGCCGGACGCGAGCACATCCTCGGCATCCATACCCGCGATATGCCCTTGGCGGGCGACGTCGACTTGCTCGCCATCGCCCGCGAGACCGAGCGGTTCACCGGTGCCGACCTCGAAGATGTCGTGCGCCGCGCCGGTCTCAACGCGCTGCGCCGCGCGGGGGGCGACGTGCAGGAAGTCACCGCGGCGGACTTCGCCAAGGCGCTCGAGGATTCGCGCGCGACCGTCACCGAGGCGATGGAACAGGAATACAAGAACATGCGCGGAGAGCTGAAGAAGCGCGCGGCCGAAGTGCAGCCGATCGGCTTCATCAGCGAAGGCATGCTCCAGCCCACGCGCACATCGAAGCACGGGGCGCCGGTCACGCCGATCGAATAGCGGCGGCTAAGCCTGCTCCCCGCGCGGGTCCGCCGCTCCCATTTCGAGCCGGTGGTGGATCAGCGCGGCGGGCTGGTTGGCGCGCAGCCACGCCAGCATGTGTTCGCGCACGGCGCAGCGCAGTTCGAACAGGTCGCCGATGGTGGCTGCACTCATGGCAAGGCGCAGTTCGATGCTGTCGGCACGCGCTTCGGTGAGCTTGAGATTGCCCGTGCGCCGGTCCCACCGCTCCTGCGTGCCCAGGAATCGGATGAATTCCTGCCGGATGGGCTCGACCTCGGTGGCCGGATCGAGATGGAGGAAGACCGGCCCCGTTAGCATTTCGCTGATCCGCGACCAGTTCTCGAAGGTCTGATCGAGGAAGCGGCTGGTGGGCACGATCGCGGCGCGTTCGTCCCACATCCGCACCACCACGAAGCTCATGCGGATTTCTTCCACCCGGCCGCTGTTGCCGTCGACCACCACCAGGTCGCCGATTCGCAGCGGCTCGGTGATCGCCATCTGGATGCCGGCGATGAGCGACTTGAGCGCAGGCTGCGCCGCCGCACCCACCGCCAGCGCGGCGAGCCCGGCGGACGCCAGCAGCGTGGCGCCGACCTGGCGGATGCCGGGCACCTGGAACAGCCTCAGCGCAATCGTGATGAACACGATCGCGAACGTCGCGGTGCGCGAGAAGATCGCCATGCGCGTGCGGTGGCTTCGCTCGGCCACCGGATCGGCGGCGGCCGACGAACGCACCTCGACCGCCTCGGACAGCGCGGCGACGAGTGCGTAGGCAATCCAGCCGAGCAGCGCGGGGCTCACGAACGGCGCTGCGGTGTCCCACAGCAGCCGCACCAGCGGTTCGCTGCGGGCGACAAGCGCGACCGCCAGCGCGGCCATCGCCCAGCGCACAGGCCTGAACAGGCGCGTGTACACGATGCCATCGGTCGGCGTCGCCGTCCGCCGCGAAATCCGCATCAGCAGGGCGAACAGGAGCCGATGGAGGATCAGGGCGGCGGCCACCCCCAATCCCACGCCGATGGCAGCCTTGAGCGCTGCGTCCCATGGAATGGACCAGGTGCGCGGATCGTATCGGTCAAGCATTTGCGGGCCGGTATCGGCCGCGCGCGCGCCGATCAAGGCGCGGGCGGCGGTCGCTCGGCTGGAAGGCGGATCGTGACCAGCGCCCCTTCGGAGGTGAACTCGCGGTCGATTGCGCCGCGCAGCTGGCGTCCGGCGCTCGTCATCAGGAGGCTCCCGAAGCCTTGGCGCGCGGGGCGATCGCCGGGGTCGCTTGTGGGCGGGACGCCGGTCTCGCGCCAGTCGATAACGACCTCCTCCCCTTCGCGTCGCCAGGTGACGTGAAGCATTCCGCCATGCGCCCAGCAGCCATACTTGACCGCATTGGTGGTCAGCTCGTGGAGGACCAGCCCGATCGGGGTGACCTGCTTGGCGGAGAGGACGATCTCGGGGCCGTCCAGCTCGGCCCTCAGGCGGTCCGAGCGGTATGGCGCGAGCGCGGTCTCCACCAGCGTTCGCAGCGAGGCGACCGGCGCCGACGGCGTGCCTTGCGTCACCTCGTGCGCGGTCAGTAGCGCGCGGATGCGGTCGGCGATGCGGTCGATCACCGGCTTCGCCTCGGGCACGTCCTTGCCGCTCATCCGCACGATCGCGAGGATGACCGAGAACAGGTTCTTGACCCGGTGGTTGAGCTCGCGCGCGAGCAGATCGGCGCGGTCGCGCGCCTCCGCGACATTGGCCGCCTGCGCCGCCTCCGCCTCGGCGCGCGCGGCGCGGGTGACGAGCCCGTAATTCAGCACCATGGCGATCACCAGCAGCAGCATCAGTCCGCTCAGCAGCGGCAGCAGGCGCGCCTCCGCGCGGGCTGAATCGGCCGTCGCCGCACCGAGATCGCGGCGCTCGGCCGCCTCCAGATCGTGCAGCGCGGCGCGCAACCGCTCCATCACCTCCTGCCCCTCGTCGGTCAGCACCCGCCGCTGCGCCTCGACCCGGTCGCCCTGCTCGACCAGCGCGACGCTGTCGGTCATCTCGGCGAACTTGGCGTCAGCGAGGTTCTGGATGCGATCGAGCAGGGCGTCCTTCGCCGGATCGCGGTCGCTCCCGAGCAGCGCGCGCAGCCGCGCAATCGCCGGGCCGTACTGATCGCGGCCGACGACATAGGGCTGCAGATAGCGGCGATCGAGGGTAATCAGATAGCCGCGCTGCCCGGTCTCTGCATTGAGCACCGCGCGGTTGATGTTGGACAGCTCGGCAATCGCGTCGCTGTTGCGGCGGACCTGCTCACGCTCGCGGCGCTCGAATTCGACGGTGCCAAAAATCAGGTACATCGCGCCGAGCAGCGCCGCGGCGATGACGGCGAACACCAGCAGGCTCGGCAGCCGCGAGCCGGTCCGCCTCTTGCGCGTCGAGATCTCGGCGCCGGTCATCGGCCGCCTAGTGCGCGGCGCCCCAGCTCGGGCCGGTGCCGATGTCGATCCCCAGCGGCACATCCAGCTTGACCGCGGGCAGCGCGGCTTCGGCCATGACGCGCTCGATCACCGGGCTCGCCGCACCGACATCGCCTTCGGGCAGCTCGAACACCAGTTCGTCATGCACCTGCAGCAGCATTCGCACGTGACCGAGCCCCGCATCCTCCAGCGCCGGCATCATCCGCGCCATCGCGCGCTTGATGATATCGGCGCTGGTCCCCTGGATCGGCGCGTTGATCGCCGCGCGTTCGCTGCCCTGGCGCTCGGTCTGCTGTTTCGAGTTGATCCGCGGAAACCACGTCTTGCGGCCGAACAGCGTTTCCGAATAGCCGCGCTCGCGCACCGTCTCGAGCGTCGTGTGGATGTAGTTCTGGATGCCCGGGAAGCGCTGGAAATAGGTGTCGATGATCACCTGCGCCTCGTCCGCCTCGATCGCCAGACGGCCACCCAGACCCCAGCGGCTGATGCCGTAGAGGATCGCGAAATTGACCGTCTTGGCGCGCGCGCTATCGAGCGTGTCGGTAATATAGTCGCTGATCCCGGGAAAGCGCTCGAAATAACGAGCGATCAGCGCCTGCGCCTCATCCGGCGTGACCTCGAGCCGGCCCGCAAGACCCCAGCGCGAGATGCCATAGAGGATCGAGAAATTGACCGTCTTGGCCTTGCCGCGCGTGTCGCGGTTGACCTCGCCGAACAATTCGATCGCGGTCGCGGCGTGAATGTCCTGCCCCTGCGCAAAGGCTTCCTTGAGCTCGGGGACGTCGGCCATATGCGCCGCGAGGCGGAGCTCGATCTGGCTATAGTCGGCAGCGATCAGCACATGCCCCGGCGCCGCGATGAAGGCGTCGCGAATCTGGCGTCC
>JBQCFR010000314.1:0-5330 GCA_051958885.1 Tsuneonella sp. | reverse complement strand
GGCTGGACGATCGACGCGCAGAGCTCCGTACCGGGCGGCGAGATGGACTATCGCATGATCGTGCGCAGCGACGGCGGCATGGCCGGCGGCGTGCTCGCGATGACGCGCGACATGCTCGATCACGGCGGCAAGCCCGGCTGGCTGGGCTACGTCCACGTGCCCGACGTCGACGCGGCCGCGCGGCGGATGGTCGAGGCCGGCGGCGCGGTCCACATGGGGCCGCAGGACATGGAAGGCGTCGGCCGCATGGCGATGGTCGCCGACCCGTGGGGCGCCTCGCTCTATCTGATGACGCCCACCCCCCCGCCAGACAACCCTGACGCGAAAAGCGACGTGTTCTCGGTGACCGAGCCGCAGCACGTGCGCTGGAACGAGCTGTGGACCACCGATCAGCAGGGCGCGGTCGCGCTCTACCGCGAGCTGTTCGGCTGGACGCAAGAAGGCGCGATGCCGATGGGAGAGATGGGCGATTACCTGTTCATCCAGCACGGCAGCACCGGCATCGGCGCGATCGGCAAGGCGCAGTCGGGCGGCGAAGGATCGCGCTGGCAATACTTCATCGGGGTCGACGACATCGACCGCGCGCGCGCCGCGGTGAGCGCAGGCGGCGGCACGCTGTTGGGCGAGCCGCAGCAGATCCCCGGCGGCGAATACACCGTCTACGCCCACGACCCGCAAGGCGCGACCTTCGGTCTCGTCGGTCCGCGCAAGGAGAGCTGAGATGAGCGACAAATTGACGACCGTGCTGTGGTTCGACGGCGATGCCGAGGACGCCGCGCGGTTCTATGCCGAGACCTTTCCCGACAGCGCGGTCGGCCACGTGTTCCGCGCGCCGTCCGACTATCCGAGCGGCAAGCAGGGCGATGCGCTGACGGTCGATTTCACCGTGCTCGGGCGCAGCTTTTCGGGGCTCAACGGCGGGCCGCACTTCAAGCCGAACGAAGCGGTGAGCTTCATGGTCACGACCGAGGACCAGGCCGAGACCGACCGCTATTGGAACGCCATCGTGAACAATGGCGGGCAGGAGAGCGACTGCGGCTGGTGCAAGGACAAGTGGGGGTTCTCCTGGCAGATCACCCCGCGCACCCTGCTCGACGCCAATCGCGCCGGCGGCGACGAGGCGAAGCGCGCGTTCGCGGCGATGATGACGATGCGCAAGATCGATGTCGCGGCCATCGACGCCGCGCGGCGAGGGAGCTGACGCGATGGCGCGCAAGATCACCGGTGGCTGTTTCCTCTCGCTGGACGGCGTGATGCAGGCGCCCGGCGGTCCCACCGAGGACACGCAGGGCGGCTTCGACCAGGGCGGCTGGGTGTTCAAGCTGTGGGACCCGGGCGTCGAGGAGACGATCGGATCGCTGTTTGCCGGCGACTACGACCTGCTGCTCGGCCGGCGCACGTACGATATCTTTGCCGCCTACTGGCCTTATGCCGAGGAGCCGGAGAACCGGCCGATGCGCGAGGCGTTCGACCGCGCGGGCAAGCACGTGCTGACGCGCGGGACCCAGCCGCTCGAATGGCGGAACAGCCACCGGCTGACGGGCGTCGACGACGTCGCCGCGCTCAAGGCGAGCGACGGGCCCGACCTGGTGATCCAGGGATCGAGCACGATCTATCCCGCGCTGCTTTCCGCCGGGCTGATCGACGAGCTGGTGCTGATGACCTATCCGGTGACGCTCGGCTCGGGCAAACGGCTGTTCGGCGCGGGCACGCCGGTCGACAAGCTCGAGATGATCGATCACCGCGTGACGGACAAGGGCACCGTGATCGCGACCTATCGTCCGGGCGGCGTGCTACCGCCCCACCCGCCCGAAGGACCGATCGGCGCGAAGAGCGAGCGCGAGGCCGTGCGCCAGCGCAAGATGGCCGAGGGGTCCTGGTGATGCTGCAGCTCTACGGCCACCCCTTCTCGTCCTACACCTGGAAGGCGCTAATCCCGCTCTACGCCAACGATACGCCGTTCGAATTCCGCTCGGTCGATCCGGGCGAAGGCGCCGAGAACAGCGCGTTCGTCGCCAAGGCGCACCCCGCGGGCAAGTTCCCGGTGCTGGTGGATGGCGAGACAATCGTGATCGAGGCGACCGCGATCGTCGAATACCTTGCCGTGCATCACCCCGGCCCTGCGCCGCTGATCCCGCGAGACCCGGCCGAAGCGGTCGTCGCGCGGATACTCGACCGGGTGTTCGACAACTACGTGATGCACAACATGAACCGGGTGGTCGTCGCCCACATCGTCGGCGGCGGCAGCCCCGATCAGGGCGAGATCGCCAGCGCGAAGGAGACGCTGCGGCGGGTGTACCGCTGGCTCGAGGACTGGCTGGGCGAGAACCGCCTGCCGCCGCACGTCAGCCTGGTGAGCTGTGCCGCCGCGCCCTCGCTGTTCTACGCCGACTGGGTCGAGCGCATTCCCGACGATCACCCGCGGCTGCGCGCGCTGCGCGCCGAGCTTCTCGCGCTGCCCGCGGTCTCGCGCTGCGTCGAGGAGGCGCGGCCGTTCCGCCACTACTTCCCGCCCGGCGCGCCGGATCGCGATTGACGGGCCTCGGCGTTCCGCTAATGTTCCGATCCGGGTCGCGCCGGGAGCGAGTCGAATGAGGGCACACGAAGGCGGCTGCAGTTGCGGCGCGGTCCGCTACCGGATGACGAGCGAGCCGATCGTGGTTCACTGCTGCCATTGCAGCTGGTGCCAGCGCGAAAGCGGCGCGGCATTCGCGCTCAACGCGGTGATCGAGAGCGACCGTGTCGAACTGCTCGGCGGGGAGCCCGAGCGGATCGACACCCCGTCCGCCAGCGGCAAGGGCCAGCCGGTGTTCCGCTGCCCGGCGTGCAAGGTCGCGCTGTGGAGCCACTACGCCGGCGCGGGCGATAAGGCGCGCTTCGTGCGCGTGGGCACGCTCGACCAGCCCGCCGCGTGCCCGCCCGACGTCCATATCTTCACCGCCAGCAAGCAGCCGTGGGTCGTGCTCCCGGAAGGCGCAGAGGCGTTCGAGATGTTCTATTCGGGAGGCGACGTGCCGCGCATCTACGGCGCGGACGGCGCCGCCCGCTGGCGCACGCTCAAGGAGGGCTGAGATGGCCGACTACACCTTCTACACCAACCCGATGAGCCGCGGCCAGATTGCGCGCTGGGGGCTGCACGAGGCGGGGGCGGATTACGACCAGGTGCTGGTCGACTGGCAGGACAAGTCGGCGCTGCTCGCGGTCAACCCGATGGGCAAGGTGCCGACGCTGGTCCACCATCACGAAGGCCACGATCACGTGGTCACCGAAGCGGCCGCGATCTGCCACTACCTCGCCGAGACCAGCGCGCCCGCGCTGCTGCCGAACGCCCACGAGAAAGCCGCGTACTTCCGCTGGCTGTTCTTCGCCGCCGGCCCGCTCGAGCAGGCGGTGGTCGCGAAGTCGCTCGGGTGGGAGGTGCCCGAGGGGCGCGAGGGGATGGCCGGGTTCGGCAATCTCGAACGCACGATCGACGCGCTCGACGGCTGGCTAGCGGCGCACGCGTTCGTCTGCGGCGAGCGGTTCACGATGGCTGACGTCTACGTCGGCAGCCAGATCGTCTGGGGCCTGCGCTTCGGCAGCATGCCGGCGCGGGCCAGCTTCGCGGCCTACAAGAGCCGGTGCGAGGCGCGCGAGGCGTACCGCGCGGCGAACGCCATCGACGGCAAGCTCATCGCCGACGCGCAGGCGAACGGCTAGGCGAACGCCGCGCTCTTGCGCAGCAGCTGGTAGGCTTCGACCACCCGCCCCAGCCGCGCTTCGTGGCTGCGGTCGCCGCCGTTGCGATCGGGATGGTAACGGCGGACGAGCTCGGAGTAGCGCCGGCGCAGGCCCGGACGGTCGATGTCGGGCTGCAGCCCCATCGTGGTCAGCGCCTCGCGTTCGCGGGGGGAGAAGCGCGCGTATTCGGCGCTAGCCCGGGCGCGCCCGCGAATGTCGCGCGCGCGCGCGCCGATCGCATCGAGCGGATCGTCGAAGTCGGCCCAGCGCGGCACGCCATCGACACCCGCGTCGGCGCGGAAGGCGCGCGTGGTGCTCGAGTTGGCCCACCCGGCGGCGGGGTGCTGCGCGGCGAGAATCTCGTCGGCGCTCATCCCCTCGAACCAGTCGTAGGCCGAATTGAACGCGCGCACGTGATCAAGGCAGAACCAGCGCCAGTCGCCCGGTCCGTCGAAGCCGGGTCCGCGGGGGCCCGGCGCGCGGAATTCGCCCGGCTCGGTGCACCCGACCGCCTCGCATGCGTGGTCCTCGCCTTCGAACCGGCCGTGGAACTTGGACTGCTTCATTCGAGCTAGGATGGGCATGGACAAGGCCGATGTGAACCCCCAAACCGGGCTCATGGCCGGCGCGTTGCAATCCGAAATCGAATCGCTGCTCACCGCCGCCTTCGCGCCCGAACGGCTCGAGGTGATCAACGACAGCGCCCGCCATCACGGCCACTCCGGGGACGACGGCAGCGGCGAGTCGCACTTCACCGTGGTGATCGAGAGCGCCGCTTTCGCCGGCCAGAACCGGCTCCAGCGCCAGCGGATGGTCAACGCCGCGCTCGGCGACATCCCCGGCCAGCGGGTCCACGCGCTCGCGATCCGCGCCTTCGCTCCCGGGGAGGCGCAGTGAGCGCCCCCGTCACTTCGCGCCGCATCCGCCGCGCCGCGCGCCTGCTGGTGATCGACGAGCACGACCGGCTGCTGCTGTTCCGCTTCACCTTCGGCGGCCGCTCACCGTTCTGGGGCACCGCCGGCGGCGAGTGCGACCCCGGCGAGAGCTTCGAGGACGCCGCCCGCCGCGAGCTGACCGAAGAGACCGGCCTCGTCGCCGAGCCCGGGCCGGTGATCGCGGAGCGCGGCAACGACTTCGTCACCGCCACCGGGGAGCCGGTCACCTCCGACGAGCGCTACTTCCGCATCCGCGTTCCCGCGTGCGAGATCGAGACCGGCGGCCACACCGAGCTCGAGCGCGCGATCATGCGCGAGCACCGCTGGTTCACCCGCGCCGAGCTCGCCGACTGGCCCGAGACGATCTTCCCGCCCGAAATCCTGACGCTGCTCGACAGGGAGGCCCTCGCATGAGCGTGATCCAGACAATCCAGCCGGTGACGCACGACCTCGGCGACTTCCAGGTGCGCCGCGCGATCCCCGGCCGCGAGCGGACGATGGTCGGTCCGTTCATCTTCGTCGACCAGTTCGGCCCCGCCGCGCTCGATCTCGGCAAGGGCATGGACGTGCGCCCGCACCCGCACATCAACCTCGCGACGGTCACCTGGCTGTTCGAAGGCGCGATCGATCACCGCGACAGCCTCGGCACGTTCGCGACCATTCGCCCGGGCCAGG
>JBQCFR010000313.1:0-8885 GCA_051958885.1 Tsuneonella sp. | reverse complement strand
CGAGCTCGAGGGAACGATCCCGGTCGAGGATTTGCGCCACGTGGCGCGGTGGAACGACGACTTCGCCCGCGTCGAGATGCACCTCGAGGCGCAGCGCGACATTGCCTTCGAGGTCTCGGGCAGGCGCTTCGCCATGCAGGCCGGCGAAACGATCCACACCGAGAACAGCCACAAGTTCAGCCGCCGCAGCGCGGACACGCTGCTGCTTGCGGGGATGTGGACCCCCCGCCATCGCTGGACGGACGGCGAGGGCCGCTTCTCGCTGATCCTCGCAGATGCGACCGTGCCGCGAAGCGCGCCGTGATCATGGTGCGGCAAGCCGCCGTGCGCTAGCTTTGCGGCAATGGACGTAAAAGCGATCTGGGACATCGTGGCGCATGCCATCGCGGCAGTGCCGCAGTCGGGGCTGCTGGTGGCGACGATCGTCGCGCTGGCGGCGAGCTGGATCGGCGGCGGGTTGGCCAAGCGGCGGGTGCCCTTCGGCCGCTTGATCTCGACTGTCGGCACGCTTGGGCTGGGACTGATCCTGGTGACGGTGGTGCTGCAAGTCTCCCGCTTCGATACGCGGATCGACGTGGCAGTGCCGCAGCTCGGGCTTCCCGAGCAGACCGTCGCGGGCGGGGAGACGCGCGTACCGCTCGCGCCGGACGGCCATTTCTGGCTGCACGCCAGGATCAACGGAGTGGAGGCGCCGTTCCTGGTCGATACCGGCGCGACCCTGACAGCGGTTTCGCAGGGCCTCGCCGACCGCGCCGGGCTCGCGCCGCGCAAGGCAGGCGTGCCGGTGCGCTTCTTCACCGCTAACGGCGCGGTGACCGCCCAGCTCACCACGATCGACAGCCTGCGCTTCGGAAACGTCAACGCAAAAGGGATCGATGCGGTGATCGCGCCGCAGCTCGGCGATACCAACGTGATCGGAATGAACGTCCTCTCGCGGCTCGCCGGGTGGCGGGTGGAGGGCAACACGATGATCCTGGTGCCGCATCGCCCGCAACCGGTTGCCTCGCGCTAGGCGGACTGGCAGGGGCGCCGGCATGACCAGCGTTCCCGCCTTCGAGGGCATTCACAATTTCCGCGACTACGGCGGCTACCCCGCCACGGGCGGCACTGTGCGGAAAGGCCTGCTGTACCGCTCGGGCCAGCACGTCGGCGCGACCGACGCCGATCTTTTCGCGCTCGCCGCGCTCGACATCCGGACGGTGATCGACCTGCGCGGCATTAGCGAGCGCGAGATGCATCCCTGCCGCCGGCACGAAGGCTGGGCGGGGGAGGTCATCGCGCACGACGGCGAGACGACCTCGAGCCCGCCGCACATGGACATCGGCCCCGAGGTCACCACGGCGGATTACGCGCGTGACCGCATGCTCGCGGTCTACACGCGGATGCCGGACAACCCGGCGATGCACGCGATGTTCGGCCGCTATCTCCATGCGCTGGCGAACCGCGAGGGCGCGAGCCTGGTGCACTGCTTCGCCGGCAAGGACCGCACCGGGATCGCGGCGACGCTGCTGCTGCACATCCTCGGGGTGTCGGAGGCGGATCAGCTTCACGAGTTTCTGCTCACCAACCAGTCGCCGACCTTCCATGTGCTGCGCGCGCAGTCGATCCCGGCGATGGAGAAGCGGCTGGGGCGCACGATGGACGAGGACTCGATCCGCGCCATGCTCGACGTTCACAAGGACTACCTCGCGCGGTTCCACGAGGTGGCGAACGCGATGCACGGCTCTCTCGACGGCTGGCTGGCGCAAGCGGTCGGGGTGGACGATGACTTGCGCGAAAGGCTGCGGGACAAGTTCGTCGCCTGACTCGTTTTCCGTGGCCCCGCACCTTATTTCGCGGCCGACGGAGGACGCATGACTACGCACACCACCAAGATGCTCATCATCGGCTCGGGCCCCGCGGGCCTGTCGGCGGCAATCTACGGCGCGCGGGCGATGATGGAGCCGATCGTGGTGCAGGGCCTCCAGCCCGGCGGCCAGCTGACGATCACCACCGATGTCGAGAACTATCCCGGCTTCAAGGACGTGATCCAGGGCCCGTGGCTGATGCAGGAGATGCAGGCGCAGGCCGAGCATGTCGGCACGCGGATGATGTGGGACACGATCGTGTCGATCGAGATGGACAAGGGGCCGCCGTTTCGCGCGATCGGTGACAGCGGCGACGTTTACGAAGGCGACACGCTGGTGATCGCCACCGGCGCGCAGGCGAAATGGCTCGGCGTGCCGGGCGAGATGGAGCTCGGCGGCAAGGGCGTCTCGGCGTGCGCGACGTGCGACGGGTTCTTCTACCGCGGCAAGAAGGTCGCGGTGATCGGCGGCGGCAACACCGCGGTCGAGGAAGCGCTCTATCTCACCAACCACTCCGACGACGTGACGCTGATCCACCGCCGTAGCGAGCTGCGTGCGGAGAAGATCCTGCAGGAACGCCTGTTCGCCAATCCGAAGATCACGGTGCTGTGGAACAAGGCGGTCGAGCGGTTCGCCGGAGATCCGGCCGCAGGTGGGCTGACTCACCTCGAACTGCGCGACACCGTCACCGGCGAGGACTCGCAGCTCGTCGCGGACGGAGCGTTCGTCGCGATTGGGCACGCGCCGGCGACCGAGCTGTTCACGGGCAAGCTGGCGATGGACGAGAGCGGCTACCTCGTTGTCGAGCCGGGAACGCCCAAGACGGCGATCCCCGGTGTGTTCGCCTGCGGCGATGTGATGGACCATACCTATCGCCAGGCGGTGACCGCGGCGGGCACCGGGTGCATGGCCGCGCTCGATGCCGAGCGGTTCCTCGCGACGCTCGAGTTCGCGCGGGCGGAGGCTGCCGAATAACCGCCACCTCCGTTCGTCCCGAGCGCAGTCGAGGGAGCCGCTCGAGCAAAGCCGAGAGCCTTTGCCCGTATTCGGGTCTCGGCTTCGCCCGACCTGGTCCTTCGACAAGCTCAGGACGAACGGAGGGTGGTTAGAACACCGCGATCGCCGCGTGGACGATAAGCACGATCAACGCCAGGCTCGACAGCGCGAACAGCAGGAAGCGCACCGCGACCTTGTTCACCGTCGCCTGCCAGATCGAGTGGATCACCCGCAGCGCCACGTAGGCCCACGCCACCACCGCATTGAGCCCGTCGCCCTGGCCGATCAGCGCGAGCACCAGCGCCACCGCGTAGAACAGCGTCGGCGCCTCGTGCAGGTGGTTGTAGTTGTGCGCCTTCCACTGCGCCTCGCGCGGGAGCACGTCGTCGAGCTTGGCGCCGGTCCAGCCCACGTCCGCGCCCGGCGTGTTGTCTTTGGGCAGACGATTGATGGCCGGGATGCGCACCGCGTACATCCAGATCCACATCACCATCGTCCACGCGAACAGCGCAACGACGGGCTTCAGGATTTCCATTCCGATCATGACACCACCGCAGGATTGGCGAATAGCGTGAGCGTGAGCGCGTGGATGGCCAGCGCGACGAGGCAAAGCGTCGAGAGCGCGAACAGCACGAAGCGCACCGGAACGCGGTTGACCGTCGCCTGCCAGATCGAGTGGACGATGCGGATGGCGACGTAAATCCACGCGAGCAGCACGTCGAAATCGTGCGCGCCCATGACCGCGATGATCAGCAGTGTCGCGTAGAACAGCGTGGGCTGCTCGACGAGGTGCGAGTAGTTGTGCGACTTCCAGTTGATCCGGTCGTCGATCACCCCTTCCAGGTCCTGCCCGCGGCCGCCCGGCTTGGCGTTGGCGAGCCCGCCCATCTTCGACAGCGCCGGCAGCCGCGTGCCCGCGGCCCAGACCAGCATGATCAGCGTCCACACCACCAGCACGGCGGCGGGCGCGAGCACTTGTGCCTGCATCGTTTTCTCCCCCGTTGGGACCGCTTGCGGCACAGGCCTGTCACACTGTCACACAGTCCTGGCGCAAAAGTCCGTCCTCACCCGGCGCGCCGCCGGGCGAGCCTCTGGTTACGATGTCGCGCCGGGGTAGGACAGGGCTATTCTTGCGCTGTCAGCATCGCTGCGTAGTCGGCCGCGTCGGTGTTGCCGCCGGTGAGCATGATGACCGTGCTCTCGTCGAGCGGGACCTTGCCGGCGAGCGCCGCCGCCAGCGCCGCCGCGCCGCCCGGTTCGACCACCAGCTTGAGCGCGGAGAAGGCGAACCGCTGCGCCGCCCGCACTTCGGCGTCGGTGACCGTGACGCCCGGCTCCGAACGGCCGGCGAGGACCGCGAGGTTCACCGGCCTGGTCGCGAGCGGCTGCAGCGAATCGCAGATCGTGGACGGCGCGTCAGGCCCGATCGTCACCACCTCGCCCGCGGCGAGTGCGCGGCCGAGCTTGTCCCACCCGTGCGGCTCGACGGGAACGATCGCGCTATCCGGGCTGGCGAGCGCGAGCCCCGCCGCCAGCCCTCCGCCGCCGCACGGCGCGACGATCCGGCTCGGCTGCCGGCCGAGCTGCTCGGTGATCTCGATTCCCGCACTGCCCTGGCCTTCGATGATCCACGGATCGCCGAAGGCATGCGCCAGCACCGCGCCGCGCTCCTCGATCAGCCTGGCCGCGACGGCGTCGCGATCCTCGCGCGGCCGCTCGTAGATCACCACTTCGGCGCCGAGCGCCCGGGTGGCGGCAAGTTTCACCGCGGGCGCGTTGTGCGGCATCACGATCGCCGCCTTGATCCCGAGCTCGCGCGCCGCCCAGGCGATGCCCTGCGCGTGGTTGCCGCTCGAAACCGCGACCACGCCGCGAGCGCGTTCCTCCTCGGTGAGGTCGGTCAGCCGGTGCCACCCGCCGCGAATCTTGAACGCGCCGATCGGCTGCAGGTTCTCCGCCTTCACCCATATCCGAACGCCGTCGATGACCGCCGGCAGCAGCGGGGTCGGCGGGAGGATCGCGGCGATCTTCGCGGCGGCGCGCAGCACGCCTTCGTGGGTCGGCCGGCGGCCGCTTTCGGCGGGGCTTTCTTGAAACATTCGTCCCGACTAGTGCGTTCGCCCAACAGAGCCAACGGGCGAATGCAACCGGAGTAGACATGTCGAGAGTCCTGGTAATCGGTGCGGGCGGGGTCAGTTCGGTCTGCGTCCACAAGATGGCGATGAACGCGGAGATCTTCTCCGACATCCATCTCGCCAGCCGCACCAAGTCGAAATGCGACACAATCGCCGCGAGCGTGAAGCAGCGCACCGGGCGCACTGTGCAGACCTACTCGATCGACGCCGAGGAAGTTCCGGCGCTGGTGAACCTGATCCGGCAGGTCGAGCCCAGCCTCGTGGTCAATCTGGCGCTGCCGTACCAGGACCTGCCGATCATGGACGCGTGCCTGGAGGCGGGGGTGAACTACCTCGACACCGCGAACTACGAGCCGAAGGACGAGGCCAAGTTCGAATACAAGTGGCAGTGGGCCTACCACGACCGCTTCAAGGACAAGGGGCTGATGGCGCTGCTCGGCTCGGGCTTCGATCCGGGCGTGACGAGCGTGTTCACCATGTGGCTCAAGAAGCACAAGCTCAAGACCATCCGCCAGCTCGACATCCTCGACTGCAACGGCGGCGATCACGGCCAGCACTTTGCGACCAACTTCAATCCCGAGATCAACATCCGCGAAGTCACCGCGCCCGCGCGGCACTGGGAAAACGGCGAGTGGGTTGAAAGCCCGGCGATGGCGAACAAGGTCAATTTCGACTTCGAGGCGGTCGGCCCGAAGAACATGTACCTGATGTACCACGAGGAGCTGGAAAGCCTCGCCCGGTTCGTGCCCGAGCTCGAGCGCGCGCGCTTCTGGATGACCTTCGGCGATCAGTACATCACGCACCTGACCGTGCTGCAGAATGTCGGCATGACGAGCATCGAGCCGATCCGCTATCAAGGCAAGGAGATCATCCCGCTTCAGTTCCTCGCCGCCGTGCTGCCCAAGCCCGAGACGCTCGGCGAGACGACGCACGGCAACACCAACATCGGCGTCATCGCCACCGGCGAGGCGCTCGATGGCTCGGGCGAGAAGACGTTCTATATCAAGAACATCTGCAGCCACGAAGCCGCCTACGAGGAGACCGGCAACCAGGCGGTGAGCTACACCACCGGCGTCCCCGCGATGATCGGCAGCGCGCTGATGGTGCAGGGCGTGTGGGCCGGCGAGGGCGTGTTCAACATGGAGCAGATGGATCCCGATCCGTTCATGGACATGCTGAACTCCGACGGGTTGCCGTGGACGGTCGAGGAATTGAGCGGGCCGGTCCAGTTCTGATGGGCGCTCGCTCCGCGCTGATTGCGCCGATCGTGCTGCTGGCGGTGTCCAATGTCATAATGAATGTCGCGTGGTACGCCAATCTCAAGGCTCCGAGCCGCGCGATGTGGCTGGCGATCCTCGGGGCTTGGGCCATCGCGCTCGGCGAATACGTGTTCGCCGTACCCGCCAACCGCATCGGCGTCGCCGCCTACTCGCTGGCCGAATTGAAGACGATCGCGACGGTGTTCTCGCTCGTCGGCTTCGTCGTAGTCGCGTGGTTCATGTTCGGCCAGAAGCCGGGCCTGGGCCAGCTCGGCGGCTTCGCCCTGATGGCTGCTGGCGCGTGGCTCGTGTTCAGGGGGTAAGCGACCAGGATGTACTGTGGTTCGCGACGCCAGGATTCAACACGGTTGTTTCACGCAGAGGCGCAGAGAAAGCAGAGACGCGGAGGGGCGTCGCGCTGATGGATATCGACAACATCACGGCCATCGTGGTCGATGAGTGCATCGCTATCCATCGGGAGTTGGGACCTGGTTTGTTCGAAAATGTTTACGAAACCGTCCTTGCAGGACGGTTGGCGGGGCGCGGGCTAACGGTTGCTCGACAAGTGGCGGTGCCGCTCTCCTTCGATGGCCACACATTCGATGCAGCCTTTCGCATCGATATACTGGTGGAGGAATGCTTGATCCTGGAAATCAAAGCGACCGAGCAGCTCAGCAAGGCGCGCGGCAAGCAACTGCTTACCTATCTCAGGATCTTGAAGCAGCCCGTCGGGCTGCTGCTCAATTTCTCACAAGCTACCATGAAGGATGGCATCCGCCGCGTCGTGAACGATTACAAGCCGCGCTGAATCTCTGCGTCTCTGCTACCTCTGCGCCTCTGCGTGAAACCAACTGGGACTGACTTCAAAATGGAAACGAAGGCCGGCGATCCGGGCGCGTTTGCGCAGTTCGATTTGGGGCGGGTCGATAGCCCGGCCTTCGTTGTCGATGCGGCGAAGTTGCGGGCGAACCTGCAGGTGCTTGCCGACGTGCGCGATGCGGCGGGGATCAAGATGCTTGCGGCGCTCAAGGCGTTCAGCATGTGGTCGGTCGCGCCGATCGTGGGCGAGTACCTCGACGGGGTGTGCACCAGCGGCTTGTGGGAAGCGCGGCTCGCGAGCGAGTTCTACGACGGCGAGATCGCGACTTACTGCGCGGCTTACAAGCCGGAGGAACTGGCGGAGGTCTGCCGGCTGTCGGACCACGTAATCTTCAACTCGCCCGGCCAGCTCGAACGCTACCGCCCGATCCTCGATGCGGCGCGCGCGGCGGGGCAGGACTTCGACGTGGGCCTCAGGATCAACCCGCTGTGTGCCTGCGGCGAGGTCCCGCGCTACGACCCCTCGAGCCCCGGCAGCCGGCTCGGCTTCCCCATCGACCAGCTCACGCCTGAGATCATGGAGCAGGTCGACGGCATCCACTTTCACAACTTGTGCGAGCAGGACCTCGCGCCCCTCCAGCGCACCTGGGACAAGGTGTTCGATGCGATCGAGCCGTGGTTCGGCGAGCTCAAGTGGATCAACATGGGCGGCGGGCACCACATCACCCGCGCCGACTACCAGCGCGAGGAGCTGGTCGAGTTCCTGCGCGATGCGAAGGACGACAGCGGCGCGGAAATTTACCTCGAGCCGGGTGAGGCCGTGGCGCTCGACGCGGGCATTCTCGTCGGCACGATCCTCGATTCGCACTGGAACGGGCTGCCGGTGGCGATCACCGACATCTCCGCGACGTGCCACATGCCCGACGTGATCGAGGCGCCTTATCGCCCGGCCATGTTGGGCGAGCGCCCGTTCGATCCCGAGCTCGACGACGCGGCGGGCGGGGTGACCCGCCTCGGCGGCCCCTCGTGCCTCGCCGGCGACGTCATCGGCGACTACGCGCTTCCGGTTCCCGCCGAGCCCGGCACCCGTTTCGCCTTCCTCGACCAGGCGCACTATTCGATGGTCAAGACGACCACCTTCAACGGGGTGCCGCTTCCCTCGATCTGGCTGTGGGACAGCGAGACCGACCAACTCGACCAGGTCCGCGCCTTCTCCTACGAGGATTTCCGCGATCGCCTGAGTTGAGAGTCGCGCGCGCACCCCGGTTTGCTCGACCCGGTAAAGTCCTCCGAAATGGTCGGTCAAGACAGCGGAGATGATCCGTATCTGTCTGAATTCATTGACCTAAACTGCGTCGTCCCGCGGCGCGACAGTGTCGCGCGAAAACCGGTCAGATTTTCACTTGCAGTTCAGCGCGGCGCCCCTATATCGACCCCCCGCAGCCCCATGGGGACTTCCAAACCGCAAGGCTGCTTCGTCCTTTGTTGTACTGGCCGAAAGGCCTATTGGGGGTCCCTTGAGTTGCACATTCACCAAGACGCATCGGCTGTAGCGCGCGCCCTCGCGCCCGACGAACCGGTCATTCTGAATCGCCCGCACGCCGCAGCGCGCGCCGCCCGTTTCTTCGTCGAGAAGTTCCCGGGCAAGTCGCTCTATGCGGTGAAGGCGAATCCTTCGCCCGATCTCCTGCGCGTGCTGTGGGACGCCGGCGTCACCCACTTCGACGTCGCCTCCATCGCCGAGGTGCGCCTGGTGCGCGCGACGCTTCCACAAGCCGAGCTGTGCTTCATGCACCCGGTCAAGCCGGCGGCGGCGATCGCCGAGGCTT